>NZ_JBOHKS010000190.1:0-25013 GCF_050729195.1 Hypericibacter sp. | reverse complement strand
CGCCGATCTCGCGCAAGTAAGTGGCGGGCGGAATCTCGGTGTCGGCCGGCGCCGAGGTCATCAGGCTGATATCGAGATCGGCCAGGCGCCGGGCGAGTTTCTCGATCCGGCTGCGAGGCACCTGGCCGAGGCAATAGGCATGGCTGACCATGACCTTGCCCTTGAGGCCGTTCGCCGCCGTGAAATCGGCGATGCGCTCGATCTGCCAGACGCCGAACTCCTCGCGGTCATGGAGATGGATGTCGACGCCGCGGCCATATTTGGTCGCGAGCCCGAAAACGGTCTCGAGATGGCGGATCGGGTCGCGGTCGATGCCGGCGGGATCGAGTCCGCCCACGGTCTCGACGCCGAGTTTTAAGGCCTCTTCCATGAGCTCGGCGGTGCCGGGGCGGATCAGCAGGCCGGTCTGCGGAAATACCACGAACTGCATCTCGACCAGATCGCGATAGCGCTCGCGCAAGGCCAGCATGGCCTCGACATGCGTGAGGCCGAACTCGGGATCGATGTCGATATGCGAGCGGACATGGAGCGTGCCCTTGGCGATGCAAGCCTCGAGCAGGCCGCCGGCGCGCCTGGCGACCGGCACCGTCACCTCGCGCAGGATGCGGCGCTCATTCTCGATATAGTCCTTCAGCGTCGGGCCGGCGCTGTTCGGACGCCAGGGCATGCCCCAGAGCGTCTTGTCGAGATGGGTGTGGCTTTCGACCAGGCCGGGCAAAAGAAGCTTGCCTTTGCCGTCGAGCGTCTCGATGCCGGGCGCGGCGAGACCCAGCCCGATCGCGGCGACGCGGCCCTCACGGATTACCAGATCGACGGCGGGCCCGCCCAGGATATGGACGTTCCGGATCGCGAGATTACCCGACATGGGGAGCTCACGCCGCCGGCAGCACCGTGACGCGATGCATCTCGCGCACCTGCGGGTAATGATCGCCGACCGCGAAATGCTGGGTCGCCATATTGTCCCACATCACCACGGTGCCGGGCTCCCAGCGCAGCCGCATCTGGAAGGTCGCGTTCTTCACCATGTCGAACAGCATGCGCAGGATCGGCCGGCCCTCATGCTCCGGCAGCTCATGGATATGGCTGGTGAAGGACTCGTTCACATAGATCAGCGGGCGGCCGGTCTTGGGATGCGGCTTGATGATCGGGTGGCGCGTGCGGTTGGCCTCGCGCTCGACCTGGTCCAGCACCGTGGTGCGCTCTTCCTTGCGGTCGCGCACATAGGCGAAGCCGGTCTGGAAATCATGAACGGCGGTAAGGCCGCCGAGGAACTGGCGCATCGGTGCCGAGAGCGCGTCATGGACCGCATGCATGTTGCACCAGAGCGTGTCGCCGCCCGAGGGTGGCAGGGTCACGCCATGGAGGATCGAGACGGCAGGCGGATGGGCCTTGCAGCTGAGGTCGCTGTGCCAGACCTCGTTCTCGGGCGGATGGTCCTTGTCGTTGCGGATGATCATGATCGGCTCATGGCCGGGCACATGGTCATAGAGCGGGTGGCGCGGGGCAGGGGTGCCGAACACATGGCCAAGTCGGACATGGGCATCGGGCGTCAGGGTCTGGCCGCGAAACACCAGCACGAATTTCTCGGTCAGGAGCTTGCGCAGGTTGGCCGCGGCGATGTCGTCGCCGACCTGGGTCAGGTCGTAGTCATGGATCTCGGCGCCGAAATGGGCGGTGAAGGGCACGAGGCGCATGGGCGTGTCGCAAGGCTCCCTGTTGTGGCCTGCCCGTCGGGTTTACCGGCCCGAAAGGCGGAGTCTTCCCGGACAGAATGCCAGCAGCGTGGCGGCAAGGGTAGGGGCGCCACCCGAAGGGCCGGCGTCGCGACCGGTCTGACAAAATCTCAGGGTTTCCTCAAGTCGTCATGGCGTTTTATTCATGAGGCTTTGGTCATTGTTCTTAATTTCATGAATTGAACCTTGGGATTTCATGAAATCGACGCCATAGGACCTTAATCCCCAAGAAATGACACAATCACGGTCGAAATCAGAGCCCGCCGCGGACGGCCTCGTGTTGGGCCTGTCCGGCGGCATCGCAAACAGATATGCCATTGGAGGCAGCCACTCATGATCAGCATTCGTATGTCCAAAGGGCTTCGCGTTCTCGGCTTCGGGGCCGTCAGCCTGATCGCCGTCGCCACCGCCGCATTCGCGGCCGATCTTTCCAAGGAAGCGGCGACCGCCGGTCAGCATGCCGGTATGGCCGCCAGCGCCACCGACCTCAAGACGGTCGAGAGCCATCTTCATATGACGATCAATTGCCTGGTCGGCCCGAAGGGCAAGGGTTTCGACGCCAATGTCGCCAATCCCTGCAAGGATATGGGCAACGGCGCCATGACCGATAACACCAACCCGGCCGACAAGAAGCTGCTGAAGCAGGCGCTGGCGAAGGCCCAGGCGGGGGCGACCTCGTCCGATCTCGCCAAGGCGAAGGCCGACGCCACGGCGGCCCAGACCCTGCTCGACAAGGTGATGTGATCCGGCGTCACGACCACCCTTGACGGCCTGCGAGCGGCTGGCGGATTCTTGACCCCCTGATCCCGGCGGCGCGGTTCGGCAGCCCTTCCGGATGCCCCACCGTCCTGGTGCCGCCCTGAAAAGAGGGTGTCCCGGTATGACTCGCAAGCCGAAAGCGGCGTCCCCCAAGGCCAAGCCTGAGGCCGTCAAATCTCAGGCGGCCAAAGCCAAGACGCCGGAGACAGCGAAGCCCGCAACCCGGCGTTCGGCGGCCAAACAGCCGCCGGCGCCGGGCGCGGATGAGGGTGGCGACTTCGCCTCGCCGGCCTGTTCGGCCCATGAGGTCGACCCCGCCTATATGATGGCCCCGGCCAAAGCGGTGCCGTCAAAGCCAGCGCCCGCAAAGCCCGCGCCGAGTGCCGTTTCGGAAAAACCGAAAGCCGAACCTGCGCCGCCGGCGGCTTCGACTGCGCCGGGCAATGCCCCGGCCGTCGCGAAGCCGCACCCAGCCAACCCGTCGCGCGTGCCTTTCAATCAGGGCCCAAAGCCCGGCTGGGGCGACCACCACACGAAGTCGCCCCACAATCAGGGGCGGGGCCGCATGCGCGTCGGCCGGCCGCATGGGCGCGGGCAGGGCGGTTGAGGCTATCAATCTCAGCGGGCGTGATCGACGGCTTGGTACGACGGCCTGATCGTTATCGTTGTTCCCAGGGATAGGCCTTGGGGTCGCTGCCTGTCTCGAAATCGGTCGAGAGGCTCAACTCGCGCCACTTCCTGTCGGCCTCCAGGCGCGCGAGATCGTTCTGCTCGGCGCCATGAACAGCGTCGCTGCCAAGCAACAGGCGAAGCGGCGGTTCGTCGAGGCCCGCGATGTGGATGATCACGGCTGCTGCCTTGGCGGGATCGCCGGGCTGGGCACCGTTGAAGTCGCGTTGATAACGGGCCATCCGGCCGACCGTGGCGTCATAGTCCGGGCGGCCCTCGCGAATGGTCGTCGATGCTCCCGCAAAGTCGGTGCGAAATCCGCCTAGCTCGACGATGGTCACCTTGATGCCGAGGGAAGCGACCTCTTTGGAGAGAACCTCCGAGAAGCCTTCGACGCCAAATTTGGCAGCCGAATAGGCGGCGCGGCCGGGTGGTCCGATCCGTCCGCCGATGGAGGAGATCTGGATGATATGGCCCGACCGCTGCTCCCGCATGACGGGGATCGCGGCCTTGGTCATGCTGATGACGCCGAACAGGTTGGTCTCGATCTGCGCGCGGAAGTCGGCGAGGTCTGTATCCTCGATCGAACCGACATCGCCATAGCCCGCATTGTTGACGAGCCTATCGAGGCTGCCGAAGGTGTCGACCGCGGTTCGGACAGCATCGGCAGAGGCGCGCGCGTCGGTCACGTCGAGGGCGACCGCGCGAACCTGATTGCCGTAACGCTCGACCAGGTCGGCGAGCTGCGCCGGATTCCGCGCCGTCGCGACGAGGTTATCCCCGTGGGCCAGGACCGCTTCGGCGAGCATCCGGCCCAGTCCCCTGGAACTGCCGGTAATCAGCCAGACCTTCGACATGGCACTGTCCTTATCAACCGCAGGAGCCATGTGGGGTTCGTTGCATAAAATTGAAAGAAGGCACCTGAGACCTGCCAAATGGTAGCTGTCATTGCCGGCGAGCCATTCTTGTGGTCGCCGGAGGAACGATGCTTCCGCGGATGTGATGGGGCAGGAGACGCCGCCCCAACGCGTCGGCTAACCTGCCGCCCATGATTCGGGTCACACGCAGCATCGCCCTCAACGAGTCGGAGATCGCGGAGAGCTTCATCCGCGCGTCCGGCCCGGGCGGCCAGAACGTCAACAAGCTCTCGACCGCGGTGCAGCTGCGCTTCGACGTGCGCCATTCGCCGTCCTTTTCGGACGAGGTGCGGGCGCGGCTCGAGCGGCTGGCCGGCAAGCGGCTGACCCGTGACGGCGTCATCGTCATCACGGCGCAGCGCCATCGCGAGCGGGAACGGAATCGGGAGGATGCTCTCGAACGGCTGCTCGAGCTGATTCGCCAGGCCGCCGAGCGGCCGATCATCCGCCGTCCCACCCGTCCGACCTTGGCCTCCAAGCGCCGCCGGCTCGACGGCAAGAAGCGGACGGCCGGGATCAAGAACCTCCGGCGCAATCAATCGGATGGGGATTGATCGTAGGGCAGGGGATGAAGCGGTTCCGGGGCGGCCGCCCGGGGGCTGGGCGGTTCCGGCGCCCTGTGCGGATGGGCCGCGAACGCCCTGATTGGAAAAGCAATCCGGCCATATTATGGTCCGGCTCGTGAGTGCCGGCGGGGCCAAGGCCCGGCCGGCCAGGCGTCTCGAGAGGACGGGTTCGATGGCGGGTATGAAGCGGTCATGGCTCGGCAAGCGCGTGGTGCGCTTCGGCAAGAAGGCCCGGTTCCGTCTGGGGCGGCTGCTGGCGGCGCAATCCACCGTGCCCAACAGCCCCGTGCTCGATCTG
This sequence comes from Hypericibacter sp., assembly GCF_050729195.1. Lineage (NCBI taxonomy): Bacteria > Pseudomonadati > Pseudomonadota > Alphaproteobacteria > Rhodospirillales > Dongiaceae > Hypericibacter > Hypericibacter sp. The sequence continues at coordinate 20,071 of NZ_JBOHKS010000190.1, read as the reverse complement.
AAGCTGTTCCCCTTCCTGGCGCCGCTCGAGGCGCATTGGCAGGACGTCCGCACCGAATTCGAGCGGATCTATGCCGATCCCGAGAAGCTGCCCTCGTTCCACGAGATCTCGCCCGACCAGAAGCGCATCTCGAAGGCCGGCCATTGGAAGGCGTTCGTCTTCTATGGCTTCGGCGAGCGCAGCGAACGCAATTGCGGGGTCTGTCCCAAGACCGCAGCACTCCTGGCCGGCATTCCCCATCTGCAATCGGCCTGGTTCTCGATCATCGGGCCGAACTACCACATCCCGCCCCATAGCGGCGTGACCAAGGGAATCCTGCGCGCCCATCTGGGGCTGAAGGTCCCGGCCGAGCCGGAGCGCTGCTCCATGCGCGTGGACAAGGAAAAAATCGTCTGGCGCGAGGGGCGCTGCATCGTGTTCGACGATTCCTACGAGCATGAGGTCTCGAACAACACCGACGAGACGCGCGCCATCCTGCTGCTCGATTTCGACCGGCCGATGCGGCCGCTCGGCCGTGCCGCCCATCGCTTCTCGATCTGGGCGCTCAAGCAGTCGCCCTATTTCCGCGACGCCAAGCGCAACATGATCCAGTGGGAAGATCGGTTCGAAGCCAACTACCACGATTGGGAAGCGGCGGCGCGCTAAGGCGTTCGCCCGCAGCGCTCGCCCGGATCCACCATGAGCGCAGGCACCAGCTCCGGCGTTACTATCATCACCGGCGCCTCGGAGGGGATCGGTCGCAGCCTGGCGATTGCGCTTGCCCGGCGGGGCGAGCCGGTGGCCTTGCTCGCGCGGCGCCAGCCCTTGCTCGATGAGGTGGTTGCCGAGATCGCCAAGAATGGCGGTCGCGCGACGGCCTTCGTCTGCGATGTCACCGACCGTGCGGCCGTTCAGGCGGCGACAGCGGAGATCGAGCGATCTTTCGGCCCGATCGCACGGGTCATCGCCAATGCCGGCGGCGGCAAGCCGGCGGCGGGATCCAAGCTCGATGCCGCCGCGGTCGATGCCACCATGCGGCTCAATTATCTCGGCACGGTCCATATCGTCGAGGCGGCGCTGCCCTTCATGCTAAAGCGCGGGCAGGGGCATCTCGTCTTCATGAGCAGCCTGGCGGCGCTGCTGGGATTGCCGGGGGCTGCGGGCTACAGCGCCGCCAAGGCCGCGGTTGCGAAATTCGCGGAAAGCCTGCAGATCGACCTGGTGCCGTCCGGCATCGACGTGACGCTGCTCTATCCGGGCTTCGTCGATAAGGGCAACAGGAAGAAGCGCAAGCCGCTCGCCATGTCGCTGCCGTCGATGACCGAACGGACGGTCAAGGCGATCCTCGCGCGTCGGGCTTGCTACATCTATCCGATGAGCCTGCGGTTGGCGCTGGTGCTGGTGCGAGGCCTGCCGGCAGGCCTGCGCGTCGCGCTGCTCAGCCGTTTCGCGAAGAAGGGCTGAGGCTCAGTCGCCTTCGGCCGCCGCGAAATCCAATTCGACGCGCGCGCCATTGGGGTCGTGGAAGAACACCTGCCAGGTGCCGGCGAGGCCGGCCTGTTTCCGCTTCATATATTTGACGCCATGGGCCTCGAGCTTGGCCACGGTCGCGGCCATGCCCTTGGCGGTGTAGGCCATATGGTCGATCACGCCCGACCGGGGATTGGGCATGGGCCGTCCGGCGATGATATGGAGCACCGCCTGGCCGGTATGGTCGATTGGCGCCTGCGCATACATCCAGGCGCCCGGAAAGCCCAGATCGGGGCGGTAGCCGTCCTTGAGCCCCAGAAACTCGGTATAGAACGTCACGGTGGCGCCGAGGTCTTCGGCCAGGATCGTGAAATGGTTCATGCCCTGGGCTGTCATGGCGTCCTTCCGGGGTGAGCGCGTGGCCTTCGCCGTTCGGGCAGCATCGCCCGCCGCCGGCGCAATTGACAAGACCGCCCTTCTCGCGGAACGGTGCGGGTCCGAACCGGTCCCGTTACGGAGTATCCACGTGAAGGTCTATATCAGCGCCGATATCGAAGGCACCGCCGGCATCACCCATTGGGATGAGGCCGACCGCAACAATCCGGCCTATCCGGAATTTCGCGAGGAAATGACCCGCGAGGTGGTGGCGGCCTGCGAGGGCGCGATCGCCGCCGGGGCGACCGATATCCTGATCAAGGACGCGCATGATTCCGGCCGCAACATCTATGTAAACCAGTTGCCGGAATGCGCGCGCATCGTGCGCGGCTGGAGCGGCCATCCCTATTCGATGGTACAGGAGCTGGACGAGAGCTTCGATGCGCTGGTCCTGGTCGGCTATCACTCGCGCGCCGGTGCCGAGGGCAATCCGCTTGCCCACACCATGTCGCTGAACGTGGCCGAGATGCGTATCAATGGGGAGCCGGCGTCGGAATTCATGCTCCACACCTATGCCGCCGCCACGCTCGGCGTGCCGGTCGCCTTCGTCTCGGGCGACGAAGGCCTCTGCGCCGACGTCAGGAAGGTGAACCCGAAGATCGGGATCTACGCCACCAGCCGCGGCGTCGGGCCCTCGACCGTCAGCGTCTCGCCGGCGCGTGCCCAGCGCGGCATCCGCGAGGGCGTCAACACAGCGCTGCAGGAGGATCTGGCCTCGATGAAGATCCGCCTGCCCAACGCCTTCACCCTGCAGATCAAATACACCAACCCGGTGAATGCCTATCAGGCCTCGTTCTATCCGGGCGCCAAGCATCTGGGCGACCGCACGATCGGCTTCGAGACCGGTGATTTCTTCGAGGTGATGCGCGCGGTGAAGTTCACCCTCAGGGACTAGGACCGCTTCGTTCGCGACGACGACTGCCCTTTATGGGATGGGATTGTCTTCGGTGGGGTATAGGATATCGGGCCCATCGCAGGCTTGGATCGGCGATCTGGCCGGCCCCTTTTCGTCTTCCGAGCCCAAACGCAGCGACATGAACGTTCGACTTGTGGCGGGCTCGAGTCCGAGCTGCCTCCAGACAGGGGAACGACAATGGGGACATCGAGATTTACGCTGATTGCAGGCGGGGCGCTGCTGGCCATGCCCGTTGCGGCTCTTGCGGCCGATGGCGCGATCGATCTTGGCGATACCGAGATCTACACGAAATCGCTCGCCGCGCTCACCGTGCTGTTCGTGGTCGCGGTCCTGCTTGAGAACGCGTTTTCGGTATTGTTCAATTGGCGCGTGTTCCTGGCCTATTTCGACCGGCGCGGCGTCAAGACCATCATCATGGTCATCGTGTCGCTGATCATCGTGAACGCGTTCAGCCTCGACGTCATGGCGAGCCTGCTATCCGCCTATATGAAGGATCCGGTTTCGTCCGGACCGGTGTCGAAGTTCGTCACTGCGCTGATTTTGGCCGGCGGCAGCGCCGGCGTTTACAACATCATGTATGCGCTGGGCTATCGCAGCGAACGCCGCGATGAGCTCCCGGCCAAGCCCCCGGCCGACAAGGCATGGGTGGCGGTCCGGGTAAAGCGCGTCACGGCCAAGGGTCCGGTCTATGTCAAGCTCCGCGACCTCGGCGCTGTTGATGCCACGTCGCCGGTGCCGATCGCCGGCACCATCACATTTCAGCATCAGGCGCTGACCGAGCTCCTGCTCCGCAACGTCAACCGCTTTCCACAAAACGGTGGCTATGTCGTGGAACCGGGGAAAGTCTATGCGATCTCCGTCGAAGGCACAGATAAGGCCGGGAATTCCGTCCAGGCTCTGAACGGGCAGAAATTCTCCTTTGCGCCGGGGGCGATCGTCGACTTCGACGTTTCCCTCTAGCCCCGGCGCCAGCCCGCGGCGACATCATGCGGAAGAGATCTGCGGCTTCCTAGGATGCCCGCGCAGTCACCTGCGCGGCCTGCACCGGAATCAGCCGCTCCGCCAGCCGCTCGCAGGTCACCCGGATATCGGGGACGGCGACGATCTCCCAGAAGGTGCCTTTGGTGATCGGGCCGATCGCGAAGAGATCCGACGCCGTCTTGCCATTGCGGCCGACGACCGCGCCGTCCGGTTCGACCTCGATCCCGAGACGCAGCGGATCGGGACGTATCTGCCCCTCGCGCAGAAGCTGGCGCAGCAAAGACTGATCGATCTTCGTGCAGTCGGTGCGCGGGCCCGAACAGTCGATGATGCGATCGACCGTCAGCGAGAGCGGGATCTGTCCGCCGCGGGGCGCCACCGTCACGGCGAAGGCCGAAGGACGGCGATCCTTCGCGGTGATGCGTCCGGCCAGGAGACGAAGCTGGCCGCTGTCGCGGGCCTCGAGGATGCGCTCCAAGATCTGCGGTGCGGTGCGATGGCGATGTGCATCCCACCAGGGCCGCAAATGACGCAGGAAGCGCGCCCGTTCCTGAAGCGACAGCTCCTGCCAGAGCCGCTGCGTATGGGGGCGGAGACCGTCGATCACCACGCGCCAGCCGCGACCCTGCGCCTCGGCCTCCTTGCAGGTCGCCCGCACCAGCTGCACCAGCCTTACCAGCGAGGTTCCGCGCGGAGGCTCCTCGAACACCCAGGGGGCGGGCAGGGCGCCGCCTTGCGTGCGCAGATGGACGCGCGGCAGGAGTCCCCGGCGCGACAGCGCATAGATCGGTCCGCGATGGCCGCGGTCGAGCAGCGAGATCACCGTGTCGATCATGGTGAGGCCGGTGCCCAGCGTCAGCACCGCGCGATCGGGCCCGAGGCCGGCGAAGGTGTTCGTGTCCCAGGGATCGCCATGATAGCCCGGGGTCGAGCCCGCGGGCGGGAAATTGCCGATCGCCAGCACCGCCTCGTCGACCGCGATCTTGCGCCCCATCGCCAGCTCGATCTCCCAGCCCCGATCCCGGCGATGCAGCGCGACCGCTTCGTCGGTCACGAGATCGAGCTGCCGGCTCCGGCCTTCGCGCCAGATCCGATCGCCCAGCAGATGCTGGATATAGCGGCCGAAAAGGCCGCGCGGCACGAAGCCGGTCGGCCCCGGCGGCTCGGCCAGCTGGGCCAGCTCCTCGGCCGGCAGGTTGCGCAGCCACTCGACGAAGTGCGAGGGCCGCTCGGAGATCGCGCTCATATTGCCGGCGCGCACGTTCAGGAGATGGTTCGAATTGCCGGTCGAATAGGCGAGGCCCAGGCCGAAGCGGCGATTGCGCTCGATCAGGAGAATCCGATCCTGCGGCGCGCATCGGTTGAGCAGATGAAAGGCGAGCAGCGAGCCGCTGAACCCGCCACCGACGATCGCGATGGTCTTGCCTTGCTGGCCGGCCATGGCAGCACCCCTTGGAGTCGGTGGAAGAATCAGTGCGGACGGTCGCCGAGGATCGTGGCGCGATGCATCACGCGCCGGTTCGGAAGATAATCGGCGAGCGCGTAATGCTGGGTGCAGCGGTTGTCCCACATCGCCACCGTGTTCGGCTTCCAGCGGTGACGCACGGTGAATTCGGGCCGCGCGACATGGGTGAAAATGTAGCGCAGCAGGCTGTCGCTCTCGCCGCGGGTGAGCTCGTTGATGTGGGTGGTGAAGCCCTCATTGACGAAGAGCCCCTTGCGTCCGGTCTGCGGATGGGTGCGGACCACCGGATGGACGACGGGGCGATGGGTCGCGCGCGTCCGCAGCCATTTGGCTTCGTCGTCCGGCGTCGTCGCATAGCGCGAACGCGGAAACGACTTCTCGAAATCATGCGTCGCGGTCAGGCCGTCGAGCAATGTCCGCATCGAGGTCGAGAGCGTTTCGTAAGCGGCGATGCTGTTCGACCAGATGGTGTCGCCACCGATGGGCGGGAGCTGCTTGGCATAGAGCACGGCCCCCAGCGGCGGCGTCTCGATGAAGGTCACGTCGCTATGCCAGGTGTCGTTGTCCGGCGGGTTGCCCTCATGGGTATCGAGCACCAGGACCTCGGGCGTGCCTTCGACCGTCGGGTAGATCGGGTGGATATGGAGCTTGCCGAAGCGCGCCGCGAAATCGCGCTGCTGGTCGGGCGTGAGGTTCTGGTCCTCGAAGAAGATGACCTTATGGGCCAGGAGGGCCTGCTCGATCCGGGCGTGGTTCTGGGCATCCAGGGGCCGGGCCAGGTTGACGCCCTCGATGACGGCGCCGATGGCGGGGCTGAGGGGCGTCACGGTCAGACGGCGGGCCAGAAGAATGTGGTTCATCGGAAGCTCCCGTTGGCGTGGGTGAAGGCGACCCCGGCTTAGGTGGACGTTTCCCCTTGGCGGCCCTGGTGAAATCGAGCTTGAGCCCGGGGATTCGTCTTTAGCCTTGCCCTTCTTTTTAATCACTACTAAACTGATCGGCAATTAAGAGATTCTTTCGGATAGCGGGAGGTTCACGATGGTTGCAGGTTCCCGACGCCTTCCTTCCCTCAACGCCCTCCGGGCCTTTTGGGCGGCCGCCCGCCATGGCAGCCTGGTTCAGGCGGCGGGCGAGCTCCATGTCACGGCCGCGGCCGTGAGCCAGCAGGTCCGGCTTCTGGAGGATTCCCTGGGGGTTCCGCTGTTCGAGCGGACCAAGAAAGGGCTGGTCCTGACCGAGACCGGCTCGCGGATCCTGCCGGGCATCGACGATGCCTTCGGGCAACTCCATGACACCTTGGCGCTGCTGGATGTCGGCAGCGAGGATGAAGGCTCGCTCACGATTTCGGTGGCGCCGTCCTTCGCCACGAAATGGTTACTGCCGCGCCTCAGCCGTTTCATGGCGCGGCATCCCGGAATCGAGGTCAACGTCAAGGCCAGCGCCGACCTCACCGATTTCGAGACCGACCGGGTCGATCTGGCGATTCGCTATGGCCGCGGCGGCTATCCGGGGCTGACGGCCGAACAGTTCCTGCGCGACCGCCTGTTCCCGGTCTGCAGTCCGGCCCTGGTCGCCCGCCACGAGCCCGGCGATCTGGCGCGGTTTCTCCAGACCGTGACGCTGCTCCATGACGACAGCAGCGACCAGCACAAGGCCTTTCCGGGTTGGAAGATGTGGCTGAAGGCGGCCGGCATCGACGATGTCGTCGATTGGCGCAAGGGACCGCACTTCGATCACTCGGTACTGGCGATCGAGGCGGCACTTGCAGGATTGGGGGTGGCGCTGGCGGCGCCCTCGCTCGTGGGGGCCGATATCGATGCCGGACGGCTGGTGCGGTTGCCCGGCAAGGCGATGGAAATGGAGTTCGCCTATTTCCTCGTCTATCCGCCCAACCGCGCTTCGTCGCCGAAACTCCAGGCGATGCGGCAATGGATCTTCGACGAGCTCACCGGCACCGACGACACCATTGCGGGTGCCGAGGTCGTGGTCACGCCCGACGCGGCGTTCGATCAGTCGGGGATCGCGGCCGCCGGAATCTCGCCCGTGGCGCGGCGCGGCTTGCGCAGCAGCAGCAGGAGCGGGGCCGCCAGCAATGTCACCCACATCATCAGCAGGAAATCGTCGACATAGGCGATGGCTGAGGCTTGGCGCGTCACCTCGCCATTCAGGGCGGCGAGGCCGATCTGCGTCGCGGGCGACCAGAAGGACGGCATCCAGGGCGACTGCATCATCATGCCATAGGGCGTGACATGCTCGGCGATCTCGGAATGATTGATCTGGGTGTTGCGCGACAGCATCGCGATCACGACCGAGATGCCGATCGAGCTGCCGACATTGCGCATCAGGCTGAAGAGGCCGGCGGCCTCGGTGCGGTAGCGCGGCGCCAGGGTCGAGAAGGTGATCGTGCTCAAGGGCACGAAGATGAAGCCCAGCCCCAGCCCCTGGATGATGCCGCTCTCGACCAGGGTCCATTGCGACACGTCGGGCGTGAAACCCACCATTTGCCACAATGAATAGGCCGCCAGCGCGAGACCGATGCCGATTAGGACGCGCTGATCGAAGCGGTTGATCAATTTGCCCACCACCATCATCGCGACCATTGTGCCGACGCCGCGCGGCGCCAAGATGAATCCTGTGGCGATGACGGGATAGTCCATGAGGTTCTGCAGATAAGGTGGGAGCAGCGCCATGGTTGCCAGCAGGATCACGCCTACCAGGAAGATGATGATCAGTCCGATCGAGAGATTGCGGTCGTGGAAGATCGCGGGCTCGAGGAACGGGTGCTGATGGGTGAAGGTCTGCACCAGGAACAGGGCGAAGCAGGTGCCGGCGACGACCGTCTCGATGATGATCTCGGTCGAGCCGAACCAGTCGAGTAGCTCGCCGCGGTCGAGCATCATCTGCAGGGCGCCGATCGCGATGCTGAGCATGGCGAAGCCGAAAATGTCGAAGCGACGCTTATGGTCGCGTTCGGTCTCGGGCAGGAAGGCCATGATGCCGAGCAGCGCGAGGATGCCGAAGGGCAGGTTGATGTAGAAGACCCAGCGCCAGTTATAGACCTCGGTCAGATAGCCGCCGAGCGTCGGGCCCAGGATCGGGCCGACCATCACGCCCACGCCCCAGAGCGCCATGGCTTGGCCGTGTTTCTCGCGCGGATAGGTGTCGAGCAGCACCGATTGCGACAGCGGCACCAGGGCAGCGCCGAACACGCCTTGCAGCAACCGGAACACCACCATCTCCTCGAGCGAGGTGGCGATGCCGCAGAGCATCGAGGCCACGGTGAAACCGCTGACGGCCCAGATGAAGAGGCGCTTGCGCCCGAACTTGGCGGCGAGGACGCCGGTCGGCGGCGTCATGATCGCTGCCGCCACGATATAGGAGGTCAGCACCCAGGAGATCTGGTCCTGGGTCGCCGACAGGCTGCCTTGCATATGCGGGAGCGCGACATTGGCGATCGTCGTATCGAGCGCCTGCATGATGGTCGCCAGCATCACGCAGACGGTGATGGCCCCGACATGGCCGATCCGCCCGGCGGGCGCAGCGGCCGCGCCGGGTGAGCCGGCGGCGGCGCTGCTCATTGAGAGGCTCCGCTATTGCCGCCGACCCAGGCGAGCGCCGAGCGGACGAAGCTCGGCAGCACGCGGTGATGCTGGGTGTCGATATCGACCAGCACGCTCATGCCGGACTTCAAGGCGGGCAGGTCGTTGTTGGGCAAAAGCACCAGCCGGACGGGAATGCGCTGCACCACCTTGACCCAGTTGCCCGAGGAGTTCTGCGGCGGAAGGATGCTGAACTCGGCGCCCGTGGCGGCGCCGACGCTATCCACGACCGCGGGGAACTCAACACCCGGATAGGTGTCGACCGTGATCGTCGCCTTGTCGCCGGGCTTCACATAGGTGAGGTCCGTCTCCTTCATGTTGGCTTCGATCCAGAGCGAATCCGAGGCGACCAGGCTGAAGGCCGGAGCGCCTTCGTTCACATAGTCGCCCGGACGCAGATGATCGACCATGCTGACGATGCCGGCGATCGGGGCCAGCACCGTCGCTCGCTTGAGATCGAGCGCCGCCTGGTTCACCTGGGCGAGCGCCGCCAGATATTGCGGATGGTTCTCGGGCGCGATGTCGGGATCGCCGCCGAGCTCGGCCATGATGCGCTGGATGTCCTGCTTCACGCTGCCGGCGGCGCTGATCGCGACCTGGTATTGCGTGCGGGCCTGATCGTAGTCGGACTCCGAAACGACATGCGTCTGCACCATCTTCTCGCGGCGCTTATATTCGCGCTCCGCGAAATCGATCTGCGTCTGGGCGGATTGGAGGTCCTCCTGGCGCTGATGATAGGCGGCCTTGAGGGCGACGATGTTGTTGCGGACATTGTCGAGATTGGCTTGGGCGCGGTCGAGCGCGATCTGCAGCGGCTCTTTGTCGAGCTCGAACAAAGGCTGGCCGGCCGCGACCTCCTCGTTCTCGTGAACGAGGACATGGGTCACGCGGGCCGAGATGTCGGCGCTGACCGAGACCATATGGGCGCGCACATAGGCGTTGTCGGTGCCGACATAGCGGCCGCCGGTGACGTAGACATAGCCGGCGACGAGCAGCACGAGCAGCGGAATCGCGGGCAGCAGCAGGCGCCGCCAGAAACGGCGGCGGGCGAGGCGGCGTCGGGCGGCGGCGTCGCGTTGTGCCGCGATGATGTCTTCAGCGTCGTGGGGGGAGGAGACGCTGCTATTGGATCCGTCAGGCATGATTCACGGCCACTTCGGGTTCTGCCGCATCGTTCGTCGTTTTCTCGGCGACGAGGTCGCGGCTGGTGAGATTGGCCCGCACCTTGATGAGGGCCTCGATGAGAGCGTCCTGTTCATGTTCGTCGATGCCGGCCAAGGCGACGGCACGGGTCTCCGCTGCCAGGGCCATGAGTTGCTCGAGCACGGGGCGCGCCTTGTCTTTCAAAAACAGCTGCCGCGCGCGTCGGTCGTCGGGGTCGGGGCGACGCTCGACCCATCCCGCGGCCTCCAGCCGGTCGAGCAGACGGACCAGCGTGATCGGTTCGAGCTCGAGCGTGTCGGCGACCGTCGCCTGGTTCGAGCCTTCATTGCGCTTGAGATGCGCCAGCACCGACCATTGCGAACGCGTCAGACCGAGGCTTCGCGCGCGGCGATCGAAATCGCGCCGCAACAGACGGGCCGCGTCATAGAGCAGGAAACCGAAACTGCGTTCGGGGTTGTAATCGGCCATACCGGGGATCCTTGGTGAGGCATATTATGAGTGTGCTTATAATATGCCCTGGGTAAAGTTTCAACAGAAATCATAATTACCTCGAATAAACAGATGACTAGGGAGTTCTTGGCGGCTTCCGGCCGATGACCTCACAGCTTGATTATGTAAAGAAATTGCCATTTTTGCCAGGAAGAGGGCGCCGGGAATCCCGCCGTCGTTATTCCCAAGCGGCTACAACGTACGATATGTTCGCGCAGCTATATGGAACCTCAAAGGGGATCGAGCATGTCGTTGCGGAATGAGAATCGTCGCCGTTTCGTGGCGTCGTTGATGGCGGGTGTGGTCGCGCTGGGATTGATGGTGGCGCCGGTCATGGCGTTGGCCGCCGACCCCATTATTTTCGCGGCCGCCAGCCTCAAGAACGCGCTGGATGATGTGGCCAAGGCCTATGAAGCCAAGACCGGCCATAAGGTGACGATCTCCTATGCCGGCAGCTCCGCGCTGGCGAAACAGATCGAGCAGGGGGCTCCCGCCGACATCTTCATCTCGGCCGATCTCGACTGGATGGACTATCTCGCCAACAAGAACCTCATCAAGAACGACACGCGCCGCAATCTCCTGGGCAACAAGCTGGTCCTGGTGGCGCCGGCCGACAGCAGCGTCTCGCTCAAGATCGCGCCGGGCTTCGCCCTGGCGAAGGCGCTGGGCGACGGCAAGCTCGCGGTGGCCGATCCGGCGTCGGTGCCCGCCGGCAAATATGCCAAGGCCTCGCTGGAGAAGCTGGGTGTATGGGACAGCGTGAAGGACAAGCTGGCCCAGGCCGAGAATGTCCGCGCCGCGCTCGCCTTCATCGCCCAGGGCGAAGCGCCGCTCGGCATCGTCTATCAGACCGACGCCGCCGCCGAGCCCAAGGTCAAGGTCGTGGACACCTTCCCCGCCGACAGCCACGCGCCGATCATCTATCCTGTCGCCCAGACCGCGTCCTCGACCAACCCCGATGCAGCCGCATTCCTGCAATTCCTGGGGACCGAGGATGCCCACAAGGTGTTCGAGGGGCAGGGCTTCGAGGTCCTGAAATAAGCCAGGGTGAACTTCTCCTTCAGTCCTGAAGAACTGGTCGCAATCGGCCTCAGCCTGAAGGTGGCTCTCTGTGCCGTGGTCGCCAGCACGCCGGTCGGCGTGCTGGTCGCCCTGCTGCTGGCGCGATGCGAGTTCTGGGGTAAGTCGCTGGTCAATGGGCTGGTGCATCTGCCTCTGATCCTGCCGCCGGTGGTGACCGGCTATATCCTCCTGCTCCTGTTCGGACGCCGCGGTCCCCTGGGCGAGTTCCTCGAATCCGCGTTCGGGATCGTCTTCGCCTTCCGCTGGACCGGCGCCGCGCTTGCCGCGGCCGTGATGGGTTTTCCCTTCCTGGTGCGCGCCGTGCGGCTGTCGATCGAGGCGGTCGACCAGCGGCTGGAATCCGCGGCCGGCACCCTGGGTGCCCGGCCGGCTTGGGTGTTCCTGACGGTGACCCTGCCGCTCTCCGTGCCCGGCCTGCTCGCGGGCATGACCCTCATGTTCGGCAAGGCGCTGGGCGAGTTCGGCGCCACGATCACCTTCGTCTCCAATATTCCGGGTGAGACCCAGACCCTGCCGACGGCGATCTATACCTACACGCAGGTGCCGGGTGGCGAGGAACATGCGCTGCGCCTGGTGCTGGTCTCGGTGGCCATCTCGCTCGGGGCCCTGATGCTGTCGGAAGTCTTCGCGCGTCATCTGGCGCGGCGGGTCGTGGCCGCGTGACGCTCGAGGTCGATGTCGCGCTGTCGCGACCCTCGTTCGAGCTCGCGGCGTCGTTCCGTACCGGCCCCGGCGTCACCGCGCTCTTCGGCCAGTCGGGATCGGGCAAGACCACGCTGGTCAACATGGTCGCCGGCTTGGTGCGCCCGGATCGCGGACGGATCCTGGTCGATGGCCGCGCCCTCTTCGATAGCGACGCGCGCGTCAATCTGCCGAGCCATCGCCGGCGCGTCGGCTATGTGTTCCAGGAGAGCCGGCTTTTTCCCCATCTGACGGTGCGCCAGAATCTGCTCTATGGCTCCTGGTTCCGGGGCCGGCGCTTCCGGCTGGGCTCGGTCGATCAGATCGTGGAGCTCCTGGGCATCGGCGACCTGCTGAGCCGGCGTCCGTCATCCTTGTCGGGCGGCGAGAAGCAGCGTGTCGCCATCGGCCGCGCCATTCTGTCGGATCCCGCGATCCTCCTGATGGACGAGCCGTTGGCCTCGCTCGACGACGCCCGCAAGGGCGAGATCCTCCCCTATCTCGAGCGGTTGCGCGACGGGCTCGATCTGCCGATCCTCTATGTCAGCCATTCGGTGCCGGAGGTGGTGCGACTGGCCACCACCATGATCCTGCTTTCCGCCGGCAAGATCGTCGCGAGCGGACCGGTCGAGGATGTGATGGGCCGTCCCGATCTCTTCCCCGCGGCCGGCCGCTATGAGGCGGGGTCGGTGCTCGACGCCCATGTGGTCGCGCATGACGCGGAATTCGGCCTCACCGAGCTGGAAACCGCCGGTGGTCCGCTGCGGGTGCCGCATCTCGACAATCCGGTCGGAAGCCGGTTGCGGGTGCTCATCCGCGCGCGCGACGTGATGATCGCGACCGAACGACCCGCTCATATCAGCGCGCTCAACATCCTCGCCGGGCGCGTCACGGCACTCCAGGACGACGGGCGGCCGATCGGCGAGGTTACGATCGCGGTGGGCGAGGGCAGGATCCAGGCGCGCATCACGCGCCGCTCCATGACGGAGCTGCGCCTGGCCCCGGGCCGCGAGGTCTTCGCGATCGTCAAGACTGTCGCCATCGACCAGAAAAGCTTCGGGCAATATCCGGAAAGTCCGGGGCGCGGGCGCGAAGAGGTCTGAGGTCGAGAGCCCGGGTCCGTCAGCCGCGTGCTGCGCGCTTGCGCAGTTGCGGACGGAGTTCGGCGAACTGAGTATGGAAGTTCCGAAGCGACGCTTCTTCGAGCGCGCGGTAGGCCCGGATCAGCTCGAGCCCGATCTCGCTCAGGAGCGCACCGCCGCCGGTCTTGCCGCCCTTGGTCGTGACGACCGGCGGCTTGGTGAAGGTCGAGTTCATCTCGTCGACCAGCTCCCAGGCACGTTTGTAGCTCATGCCCATGGCCCGGGCGGCGGCGGAGATCGATCCTTCGGCCCGGACGCTCTCCAGCAGCGCGATCTTGCCGGGCCCGATCATCAGTCCCGGTGCCAGGGTGAGGCGGATGGCGAGTTCATGCTTCGATTTCAGGCTGGCCAGCGGTTCCGAGACGGGACTTTTGGAAACGGACCGATGGCGGACCGGTGCAGTGGTCAAGATCTCTCCCCCATTGGCCGGAAGGGTCGGGTCACCCGCCCGGTCTGTCCGCCAAGCTTAAGGGAGCGGGGCCTTTTTGACCAAGCGGCCATCCGAGCCTTCCGTTCCCCTGGCGGAGGCTTATCCCAAGGCCTTCAGTCGCGCCATTGGATTCCGATCCCCTCTTCGGAAAACGCTCAAAAACGCTGGCTTTTCAGGGGATTTACGCCCCAAGCTTCACCCTTCCTCAACCAATCCGGGTCAGGCTTCGACTGCCCCGATCCGTCTGAAGCCGCGAGCAGTTGTGACGTTGCAGACGATTCGCTACATGGCCTTCGCCTTTGCCGCGGCCGATCTTCTGATCGAGCTGGACGGGGAGGGCCGCGTCTCGTTTGCCATCGGGGCCGCCAACATCTTTTTCGACGAGGACGAGAAGACGCTCGAGGGCCGTCTCTGGCGCGATCTGGTGGCGGAGGATGACTCCCCGCTGGTCGAGGCGCTGGTCGAAGCCCTCGATGTCGGCGGCCGTTACGGCCCGGTGATGATCCGCCTCCGCGGTCGCCGGCCCGAGGTGAACCGACGCGTGCTGTTCAACGCCTGCCGGCTGCCGCAGCAGCCCGATCGTATCGCCTGCGCGATCTCGCAGCTCACGGCCAGCGCCTTCTCCTCGATCAAGACACCCGAGGCCACCGGGCCCGGCGGCCTGCTCGGCAAGGACGCGTTGAGCGACCGGACCGCGGAGATCGTGGCGGCCTCGAAAGCGCTCGATCTTCGCCTCGCCTTGACGTTTCTCGAACTGCCCGGCCTGACCCGACTCAAGGGCAGCCTCGACGACCAGACCGCGCGGAGCCTGATGCAGCGGATCGGCGCCGCCTTGCGCGCCGGATCGCTGGACGGTCAGACCGCCGGTCAGGTCGCGGACGAGCAGTTCGGTTATCTGCATGAAGCCGACAAGCCGACCCATGCGGTGGTCCATGCCATCGAGAAGCTGACCAAGGATGCCGATCGTGAAGGGCAGGGCATCCTCCCGGTGACCCGGAACGTCGAGATGTCGGCGGGCGAGCTCAGCCCCGAGGGCATCATGCGCGCGGTCAAATACAGCATCGACAAGCTGACGGAAGGCGGCAGCGACGCCGCCATCGATGGCGGCCTGGCAGCGACCTTCGACGCGCTGGTGAATGCCACCATGGAGCGGATCGACGCCTTCGGCCGCATGGTCAAGCATGACGACTTCAAGATCGTCTATCAGCCGATCGTCACCCTCGCCGACAAATCGCTGCATCACTTCGAGGTGCTGAGCCGCTTCGAGGCCGAGACCTCGCCCTATGAGGCGATCCGCTTCGCCGAAGAGACCGGCCTGGTCGAAGATTTCGACATCGCCGTGCTGATGAAGGTCTGCAACATGCTGGAAGCGGCCGAGACCGATCCGCGCCTGATCGTCGCGGTCAACATCTCCGGCCGGTCGCTCGGAAGCGATCTCTTCGCCGGCCTGGTGCAGCGCGAGCTCGCCCAGCATCCCAAGCTTTCCGGGCGCATCGCGCTGGAGATCACCGAAAGCGCCGAGATCAAGGATCTGTCGCGGCTCGACGCCATCGTTCAGCGGATCCGCCAACGCGGCTTCGAGGTCTGCCTCGACGATTTCGGCGCCGGCTCGGCGTCGTTCCAATATCTGCGCGCGCTCAAGGTCGATTGGGTCAAGATCGACGGTCTCTATATCCGCCGCGTGCTGAAGGACAGCCGCGATCGCGCCATGATCGAGAGCCTGGTCGATCTCTGCACGAAGCTCGGCGTGCGCACCGTGGCCGAGCAGATCGAGAATCCCGAAGAAGCGACCGCGTTGCGCCAGATCGGCGTGGAGCTGGGCCAGGGCTGGCTGTTCGGAAAGCCGACCGACCGTCCGACCTACAAGCCGCCGCTGGCTCTGCCGGTGGCCGAAGCGCCGGCTCAACCCCGTGTCCGCGCGCGGCGCGGCGGCGTTCGCGAAACCTGGGGCTGACCGTCGGGGTCGGCAGGCTCGCGGATCTCTCATCGATGCTGCAAGGACCGACGCAGGGCCGCGCCGACCCTGTGGGGCACGGGTTGACCGGGCGGAGGATCGAGCCGACCATGCCGACAGGGCCGGGTTCGGGCCTTGGCGGGTGATGTCTCAAGCGGCATCGCGGGGGGTACGGATCGGCATGTCCGCTGACGAGGGCAGGCGATGAAAGCTCCTCTCGGCACCCGGTTCGGCCGTTGGATGCCGGTCTTGCTGACGGTGCTTTTGGGTCTGCTGGCGTCAGCCGCAGGCGCCTACCTCTTCTATGACGGGGAAAGCGAGCGGCTCCATCTCGCGCTCGATTATCGTGCCGAGTGGCGGGCCAAGGATCTGGAGTCGAAATTCCGGTCGGTCGGCACACCGGTCGGGGGGTTCGCGACCTTTCTCGCCACTGAAGGGGCCGACGGTGTGGCGCCCGACGCGGTGACCTTCGCGCGCTGGGCCGCCATTCGCGGGAACTATGTCGACAACAAGCCGCGTGCTTATTACTGGTGGCCCTACCTCTCGGCCCATGTCAGCTCGAACCAGGACGCGACATCGACGCCGCCGTCGGATCCGGGATTCCAGACACCGCTGCGCTACATCCCCGGCGACCTGACGAGCCAGGAAAGCCCGCCCGCTCTCGACGCGGACGCGCTGGCCGCGACCCGCGAGGTGCTGATCCGCGCCTGGTTCAGCGGCGCCGTCCGGGTCTCGCGGCCCTATCACAGCTGGGGCTGGCCCGACGGCGAGGCGACCGAGATCCTGTTCGCGGCCCCCGTTTATAAGGGCGGGCGCGTTCCCAGCACCATTGCCGATCGTCAGGCCAGCATCGTCGGTGTGGTCGCGGCCTCGTTCTCGCTCCATGACGTGCTGGAGAATGCGATCAAGGGCACGCCCCGGTTGACCGAGGCGATCTATATCTCCGAGCAGCCCTGGCCGGCCGACGACACCCGCCAATATTTTGCGCGTTTCGATCCCGCGACCGGGCACTTCGTCATGGAGATCGGTACGGTGCGACCGAGCGAGCTCGATGGCATGGTGATCGCCAAGCGGGTCGAAGGGCCGGGGGTCAACGCCTATCTGCTGTTCCAGTTTCTGCCCGCCGAGGTGCAGTCCAATCGCACGCCGGGTCCCTGGCTGTTCCTCTTCACGGGCCTGGTCCTGACCGCCGCGGCGACCAGCTATGTGCAACGCTCGTTACGCCGCCGCGATGCCTTGACGGTCGCCGTGAGCATGAGTGACGCCAGGCTGCGCCGGACCCATCGCGAGCTGGAAGCCGTCATTCAGTCTTCGCCTGCGGCCATCGTCTGCATCGACAACCGGGCCGCGGTCACCGTCTGGAACATGGCGGCCGAGCGCTTGTTCGGCGTTTCGGCCGTCGATGCGGTCGGCCATCCCTATCGCCCGCGGCCGATGACAAGCGACGAACCCGATGCGCCCGACCTCGGGCGCGCCATCGCCGAAGGACGCATGATCGACGGCACCGCCAGCCTGTTGACCGCCGACGGCCGCCGGCGCGACGTCTCGGTGCGCTCGGCCACCCTCACGAGCGACGAAGGGGAGCTGCCCGGCGCCGTCTATGTCGCCAGCGATGTCACCGATCTGGTGTTGCTCGAGGACCAGCTGCGCCAGGCCCAGAAGATGGAAGCGGTCGGGCAGCTGACGGGGGGCGTGGCGCATGACTTCAACAATCTGCTGGCGGTGGTCATCGGCAATCTCGACCTGATCGGCAACGCGTTCAGCGCCGAGAGCCGGAACGCGAGACTGCTCAATGGCGCGTTGCGCGCCGCGCTGCGCGGCGCCGATCTGACCCGCGCGCTCCTGGCGTTTGCGCGGCGCCAGCCGCTGGAGCCGGCGCCCGTCGATGTCAACCAGCTCATCGACAATGTCTGCCAGCTGCTCGAGCATTCGCTCGGCGAGACCATCACTGTCGACAGGGAACTGCAGGCCGAGCTATGGCCGGTCAATATCGATGCGGTGCAGCTCGAAAGCGCGCTCACCAATCTCGCCATCAATGCGCGCGATGCGATGCCGTCCGGCGGGCGGCTCCTGATCCAGACCCGCAACACGCATCTCGACAAGGACTACGCGTCGCGCGAGCCGGGGCTTCTGGCGGGCGATTATGTCGTGGTCGAGGTGACCGACAACGGCCACGGCATGCCGCCGGACGTGCTGGCCCGTGCGGCCGAGCCTTTCTTCACGACAAAAAGGGAAGGGAAGGGCACCGGGCTGGGATTGGCCATGGTCTATGGCTTCGTCAAGCAGTCCTCCGGCCATATGAAGATCTATAGCGAGGTCGGTCGCGGCACCACGATCCGGCTGTACCTGCCGCGCCTGATCGGAAGATTCCGGGAGGCGGGCGTTTCCGCGCCGACGCCTTCGGCGGTCCAGGTGCGCGAGACGGTGCTGGTCGTCGAGGACAATCTCGAGCTTCGCCGTCTGGTGGGCGGTCAGCTTCGCGATCTGGGCTACCTTGTCATCGAAGCCGCCGACGGCGCGCAGGCCCTCGAGATCGCCAACGGCCAGGAAAAGATCGACCTGGTCTTCTCGGATGTGGTGATGAGCGGCCATGTCAGCGGCCTCGACCTGGTGCGCGAGTTCCGCCACCGCCGTCCGGGCGTGAGGCTCCTGCTCACCTCCGGATTCCCCGGCGCCATGAGCGCCAAGGAACGCGAGCTCGAGCCCGGCTTCGTCGTGCCGATCCTCACCAAGCCCTACCGGCGCGAGGAGCTGGCCCGGCAGTTGCGTGCGGTCCTGGATCAGACCGGCTGATCCGGGAACCCGCAGATCCGGTGCGTCGCGGACCCCGGGGCGCCTTGCCTTGCAACCCGCTTGTCAAATTGGCGCCATCTGCGGTCAAGTGCCCCTGGGAGCCTCTCTCTAAGAGTGGATGCGGGACGGCTCTGCCGATTGACGGCCAGGGGATCGGGCATGGCGACGACGGAAGCGCTGCCGGCGGCGGAGCTGCTGGCACGGATCGGACGGATGGTGGAGCGATCGCTCCCGCGCTGGGGGCTCTCTCCCGCGGCCCGCGCGACCATGATCAATCATTCGGAGAACGTGACTTATCGGATCGACGATCCCGATAGCGGCGGCCGGTCGATCCTGCGCGTCCATCGCGTCGGCTATCACAGCCAGGAGGCGATCCGCTCCGAGCTGCAATGGATGGAGGCGCTGCGCCGGCAGGCGGGGGTGGAGACGCCCGAGACCATCCCGGCCAAAGACGGCACGGTCATCCAGACACTCCGCAGCCCCGAGCTGGATCATCCGCGCCATGCCGTGATGTTCACCTTCCTCGACGGCAAGGAGCCGGCCGAGGACGAGTTGCTGGGCCCGTTCGAGCGGCTGGGCGAGGTTTCGGCGCATATGCATCGCCATGCCGCGGGCTGGATCCTGCCGCCGGGATTCACCCGCCATGTGTGGGACTTCGAGACCGCCTTCGGCCCCAACCCGACCTGGGGCCGCTGGCAGGACAGCTTCGGCGTGGACCAGCCGACCCTGGAGATCCTGGGGCGGATGGAAAAGACCATCGGCCGGCGCCTCGAGCGCTTCGGCAAGTCGCGCGAGCGCTTCGGGCTCTGCCACGCTGACATCCGTCTGGCCAATCTTCTGATCGACGGGACCCGCACCAAGGTCATCGATTTCGACGATTGCGGCATCAGCTGGTATCTCTACGATCTCGGCACAGCGTTGAGCTTCATCGAGCATCGTCCGGATGTGCCCGACCTGGTTCAATCCTGGCTCAAGGGATACAGCAAGGTGATCCGCCTCTCGCGCGAGGAGGAGACCGAGATCCCGACCTTCATCATGTTCCGCCGCCTGCTGCTGGTGGCCTGGATCGGATCGCATGCCGAGACCGACCTGGCCAAGAGCCTGGGCGCACCCTATACGCAGGGAAGCTGCCGCTTGGCGGAGCAATATCTCGGCCGTTTCGCCTGACACCGAAATCGATCGCAGGGACGAACCCTGCGGGGGCCATGGGAGGAATTGGACATGCTGACTTCGATTGCAGGACGTTCCGTCGTCGTCACCGGCGGCAGCAAGGGTATCGGCAAGGGTATCGCCCAGGTCTTCGCCAGCAAGGGCGCGAAGGTGCTGGTGGTCTCGCGCCACCAGGCCGAGGCGGAGAAGACCGTCGAGGCGATCAAGCAGGCCGGCGGCGCGGCCTCGGCCTTCGTCGGCGACGTCAGCAAACCCGCCGATATGGAGAAGATGTCGGAGGCCGCCATCTCGCGTCATGGGGGGATCGATATCCTCTGCGC
>NZ_JBOHKS010000189.1:0-2189 GCF_050729195.1 Hypericibacter sp. | reverse complement strand
ACAGGCCGGCTTTCCTGGCCCTGCATCGCCGCAAGAGTATGATCCGACGCCCATGAGCACGACCGCGCATGCCCTGAACTTCGCGCCGCCCGCCGCCCCCGCGGACGGGCGCCGGAATCTCGTGGGTCTCGATCGCGCCGAGCTCGAGGCCGAGATCGTGGCGCTGGGCGAGCCCGCCTTCCGCGCCCGCCAGCTCTGGCATTGGATCTATCACCGCGGCGTCACCGATTTCGCCGCCATGACCTCGCTCGCCAAATCCTTCCGCGAGAATCTGGCGCGGCATTTCGTGGTGGCGCGGCCCGAGATCACGGTCGCCAAGCAGTCGATCGACGGCACCCAGAAATGGCTGCTCAAATTCGCCGACGGCCAGGAGATCGAGACCGTCCATATTCCCGAGGAGGATCGCGGCACGCTCTGCGTCTCCTCGCAGGTCGGCTGCACCCTCACCTGCAAGTTCTGCCACACCGGCACGCAGAAGCTGGTGCGCAATCTCTCCGCCGCCGAGATCGTCGGTCAGGTGATGATGGCGCGCGACGCGCTGGGCGAATGGCCCTCGCCGCCGGACGGACGGCTGCTCTCCAACATCGTCATGATGGGCATGGGCGAGCCGCTCTATAACTGGGACAATGTCTCGAAGGCCCTCAAGATCGTGATGGACCATGAGGGCATCTCGATCTCGAAGCGGCGCATCACGCTCTCGACCGCGGGCGTGGTGCCGATGATCGAGGCTTGCGGCCGCGAGCTCGGCGTCAATCTCGCCATCTCGCTGCACGCGGTCACCGACGAGCTGCGCGACCGCATCGTGCCGATCAACAAGAAATATCCGATCGCCGAGCTGATGCGCGCTTGCCGCGACTATCCGGGCCTCTCCAACGCGCGGCGTATCACCTTCGAATATGTCATGCTGAAGGACGTGAACGATTCGCCGGCCGATGCGCGGGCCCTGGTGGCGCTGCTCGAGGATGTGCCGGCCAAGGTCAATCTGATCCCGTTCAATCCCTGGCCAGGTGCGCCCTTCGAATGCTCCAGCCGGCGCGCGATCGAGGCCTTCAGCCAGATCGTGTTCGATGCCGGCTATGCCTCGCCGGTGCGCACGCCGCGCGGCCAGGACATCATGGCCGCCTGCGGCCAGCTCAAGAGCGACAGCGTGAAGCTGCGCAAGAGCCAGCAGATCGCAGCGGCAGAAGCCACCGCGGCCGACGCGAGCGGGCTGCCGCAGTAACCGGAACGTCGGCGGCCGGAGTCGCGATCAGCGGCCGTTATAGGCATCCTCGAGCTTCTGCACCTCGACCTTCACCATCTGCATCGTCGCCTGCATGACCCGGTTCGCGCGCGTCATTGATCTGCCAAGAGAGCCCGTCGGCCGGGGTCGCAATTTTCGCAGAGCGCGGGCTAGGTCGGACGCCGACGCGACCGTGCCGGCGGCACGGGCTCGGCCTCGAACAGGCGGCGCACCGTGCGGCCCGACAGGGCCTCGAGTGCCTCGCGCCGGAGCGCCAGCAATTTGCGGCCGCCCTCGCCCTGCTCCTCGATCAGCCCGGCATCGCGCAGGTAATGCAGGTGATGGGTCACGGTCGGCTTGGAGAGATGAAGCTGGCGCGCCAGCTCCACGGCCAGCATGGGCCGCCTTGCCAGAAGATTGGCCATGGCGAAGCGCGTGGCATCGCCGAGCGCGCGGAAGACCAGCGCCACATCGCCGCCGGTGCTCGTTGGCGGGCGGCGCGGATCGGGGCCCGGCAGGGTGGGAGCCATCGCAAGTTCGGGCTCGGCGCCGGCGCCGCGCTGCGGCTCGGGCCCGAGGCTCGGGTCGAGGAAGGGGAGCCAGGCGGTGCTGCGTTCGCCGTCGGGGTCGACGAACCACCAGCGCGGCTCGTTGAAGCTCGAGGGGAGGAACTGAAGGCTGCCGATCTGGGCCAGGTCGGTCCGGGCGCCACCGGTCACCTGGCGGATCGCGCCGGCCTTGGGATCGAACTCCACACCCAGCCCCAGCCGATGGCCCAGCCCCGCCCAATCGCCCCGCTCGATCCCGGCGGCGACCGAAGCCGCGACCTTGGCCTCGGGTCCGGCGAGGCCGCGCCAGAGCGGCTCGAACACGGCCTCGCGGAAGGCATCGAGCCCGGCGACAAGGGCCCGCTGGCCGGCCTCGGGATCGGCCGCGAAACGCATCAGGGAAGCCCAAAGGGGGTGGT
>NZ_JBOHKS010000188.1:0-19949 GCF_050729195.1 Hypericibacter sp. | reverse complement strand
GGCCTGATCGAGGCGGCCTTGTTTGCCGGCCTGGTGGCACGGCTTTTGGCCTGCGGCGGCGCCGCGCCCGAAGGTCCCCTCCTGATGCCCGATCCTTTTTATCTGCGCGCGCCGGACGTCAAACTGCCGGGCGGTCTTCCGGCCGGCCCGGCGCCGTCATGACGACCGGCTCGCCCAATCTTTCGGTCAGGCCGACCGTCGCCTTCGATCTCGATGCGCTGGCGCTGCTCCATGCCGAAGCCTTCGCCCAGGCCTGGGATCAGCCCTGGAATCGCGAGTCGATCGCGACGCTGCTGGCGATGCCGGAGGCGTTCGGGTTGGTGGGTTTCGTCGATGATGCGCCGGCGGGCCTTGTCATCGCGCGGGAAGCCGCGGGCGAGGCCGAGATCCTGACCCTGGGCGTCGTCCCCGGGGCGCGGCGGCGGGGTCTCGCGCGGCTGCTGCTCGATGAAACGGCCAGCCGGGCTGCCGCGGAAGGGGCGGAGCGGCTTTTCCTCGAGGTGGCCGATGACAATATGGCGGCCCAGGCACTTTATGCGCATGCCGGTTTCGTCAGGGTCGGCCGCCGCCCCGACTATTACGCGCGGGGGGCCGGCGTGCGCGTGGCGGCCCTGATCCTGTCCTTGCCCCTGGCGGCGCTGCCCTTTGCGTCGATTTGACATAAGAACTGGCCGACACAAGAACCGGACTGATCCGCCAGTATCGGGAATCGCCGCTCAGTAGAGCGAACAATAGTCTCCGGAAAGACCCCACAAGACTTGGCCGAATATTGGCGTTTTAATCTTGACCGAGGAAGCTCCGGCCCTATGCTTGCGCGGCCTTCAAACAACCCGGAACGACGGAACCATGGCCGACACCGCGAAAAACCAGGATCTGCTGCCGCTCGTCGCCGATATCGTCTCGGCGCACCTGTCCAATAATTCAGTGCCGGCTGCAGAACTGCCGAATCTCATTCGGGACATCTATCGCGCGCTCTCCACGGTGGGCGAGGCGGAAATCCCGAGCGAGCGGCCGGAACCCGCGGTGCCGGTGAAGAAGTCGGTGTCCCCCGACTACATCGTCTGCCTGGAGGACGGGAAGAAGCTGAAGATGCTCAAGCGGCATCTGCGGACCGCCTACAACATGACGCCACAGGAATATCGCGAGCGCTGGGGCCTGCCGCCCGACTATCCGATGGTCGCCCCCAACTATGCCAAGCAGCGCAGCAAGCTGGCCAAGCAGATCGGCCTCGGCACCAAGGCGCGGCGCCGGCGCTAAAGACGCGGGTTCGCGTCTTATAGTCCTGACATTTCATTGGCTTGCCGGCGAGCGGCGGCGTTTCCCAGGGTAGGCGGGCGCCACGCTTGCCACTATACTTTCGCGAGCCGGGCTCCCGAGGTAGGCTGAGAAACGATGATTTCTCGAATCGAAAAACTGTGCAACGACCGCGGCCTGAAGATGACCGATCAGCGCCGGGTCATCGCGCGCGTCCTCTCGGACGCCCAGGACCATCCCGACGTGGAGCAGGTCTATCGCCGGGCGACCGCGATCGACCCCCGCATCTCGATCTCGACCGTCTATCGAACGGTGAAGCTGTTCGAAGAAGCCAGCATTCTCGACCGGCATGATTTCCGCGACGGGCGCGCCCGCTATGAGGAGGTACCGGAGCATCATCACGATCATCTGATCGATGTGCAGTCCGGCCGCGTCATCGAGTTCAACAATGAAGAGATCGAGAAGCTGCAGCATGCCGTGGCGGAGAAGCTGGGCTATCGCCTGATCGGGCACCGGCTCGAGCTCTATGGCGTGCCGCTGGTCGGCGGAAAAGAGCGCAAGGAATGAGTGGAAGGCCGGTACCGCCGACGGCCGACCGGGTGCTGCCGAACCGCCCGAAACCTGCGACCTCGGGCCTGACCAAGACGGGCAAGCCGGTCGATATCCGGGCGGGCGATCTTGAGCTGAGGCTGGCCGAGAACGAAGCCGAGATCGAGGCGGCCCAGCGTCTGCGCTATCAAGTCTTCTATCGCGAGATGTCGGCCGAGCCGACGCCGGAGATGGCGGCGGCGGGCCGGGATTTCGACAGCTTCGATCCCTTCTGCGATCATCTGCTGGTGATCGACCGGCGCGTCGGCGAAGGGGCGGCCGGCGTGGTCGGCACCTACCGGCTGCTGCGCCGCTCGCGCGCGGCCGATCGCGGCCGTTTCTATTCGGTCGACGAATATGACATCGCGCCCCTGGTCGCCCATCCGGGCGAGGTGCTGGAACTGGGCCGCTCCTGCATCGATGCCGAGCATCGCTCGCGCGCGGCGATGCAGCTGCTGTGGCGCGGCATTGCCGACTATGTGATGTATCACGACGTGACGCTGATGTTCGGCTGCGCTTCCCTGCCCGGCATCGATCCGGCGGCGCATGCCCTGCCGCTCTCCTATCTCTATTACAATCATTTGGCGCCGGAGGCGTTGCGTCCACGCGCTCTGTCCTCGCGCTATGTCGATATGCAGTTGATGCCGCGGGACGCGATCGATCTGAAGGCGGCGCTGCTGGCCTTGCCGCCGCTGATCAAGGGCTATCTGCGGCTCGGCGGTTTCGTCGGCGATGGGGCTGTGGTCGACACCCAGTTCAACACCACCGATGTCTGCGTCATCGTGAAGACCGACTGGGTCACCGACAAATACTTCAAGCATTACACGCGCGAGGACGCCGCCTCGCGCACGCCGACCGGGCCCGCTTGATGACTTTGCCGCGTCCGCCGCGCCTGAAGCTGCTGCCGCCCGAAGATCCGCCGCCCGAACTGGTGCTGGGCTCGACCTATCGGGCGATCTTCCGGGCGATTCCCTACATCCTCTGCACCCTGATCCTGATCCCGATCCAGGCCTTCGCGATTGCGATCGGCTGGTCGCTGGCGCAGCGCCTGCCGGTTATCTATCACCGCATCTGCTGCCGCATCATGGGCATGCATGTCACCATTCGCGGCCACCGCTCGCGTGCCCATCCGACCCTGTTCATTGCCAACCACAGCTCCTATCTCGACATCATGGTGCTGGGCTCGCTGGTGCCCGCCTCCTTCGTCGCCAAGGCCGAGATCGCCGGCTGGCCCTTCTTCGGCACGCTGGCCAAGCTGCAGCGTTCCGTCTTCGTCGACCGACAGCGCCAGAACACGCATCTCCAGCGCGACGAGATGCAGAAGCGGATCGATGACGCCGAGAATTTGATCCTGTTCCCCGAAGGCACCTCGGACGATGGCACCACGGTGAAGCCGTTCCGCTCGGCGCTGCTGTCGGTGGCCGAGCGTCGGGTGGGGCCCGGCCAGACACCGCTGACGCTGCAACCGGTCTCGGTCGCCTATACCCGCCTCAATGGCGTGCCGCTCGGGATCGGCCTGCGCCCGCTGGTGGCCTGGTATGGCGATATGGACCTGGCCCCGCATCTGGGGCGGTTCCTCGGGCTCGGTGACATCGAAGTGGTGGTCGAATTTCATCCAACCGTCACGATCGAATCCTTCGGCTCGCGCAAGGCGCTGACAGACCATTGCTTCCGCGAGGTGGCGAGCGGCGTGGCGGCGGCGCTCTCCGGGCGCCCGCAAGCCTTGCCGGCCGCCACGCCTGCGACCCATGGCGCGATGCCGATGCCGATCGCCCAGCAGTTACCTTCCGGCGTTCCCTCGTGATAGAGTGGCGTCATATGGGAATAAGCGAGGGTGACGCGACGCGGATCGAGCGGTGCCGACGCGGGGCCGGACCGGTCCTCCCGCCTGCGGCCTCCTTTCCGCCAGCGACGTGAACATTGGCGAAGAAGCTCTACATCAAGACCTATGGCTGCCAGATGAATGAGTACGATTCCGCCCGCATGGCGGACGTGCTGGCGCCTCTCGGCTACGAACCGACCGGCCAGGTCGAGACCGCCGATATGGTCATCCTCAACACCTGCCATATCCGCGAGAAGGCCTCCGAGAAGGTGTTCTCGGAGCTGGGCCGCCTCAGGCACGCCAAGCGCGATCGCGAGGCGGCCGGGCAGGAGATGATCATCGCGGTCGCCGGCTGCGTCGCGCAGGCCGAAGGTAGCGAGATCGTCCGCCGCGCGCCCTATGTCGACATCGTGCTGGGACCCCAGACCTATCACCGCCTGCCCGAACTGATCGCCCGCGCGAAGCGCGCCGCCGATCCCTCACGCCGCGGCATCGTCGATACCGAGTTTCCGGTCGAATCCAAATTCGATCACCTGCCGGAAACCCATGCGGCCAGCGGCGTCACCGCTTTCCTGACCGTACAGGAGGGTTGCGACAAGTTCTGCACCTTCTGCGTGGTGCCCTACACGCGCGGCGCCGAGATGTCGCGTCCGGTCGAGGAGGTCGCGGCCGAAGCGCGCCGGCGGGTCGCGGGCGGCGTGCGCGAGATCACGCTGCTCGGCCAGAACGTCAACGCCTATCACGGTCGCGCGCCCTCGCGTTTCATCGGTAAGGCCGGCACCGCCGGCGAATGGGGTCTGGGACGGCTGGCGCGTCACCTGGCGGAGATCGAGGGGTTGGAGCGCATCCGCTACACCACCTCGCATCCGCACGACATGGATGACGAGCTGATCGAGGCGCATCGCGATCTGCCGCAGCTCATGCCCTTCCTGCATCTGCCGGTACAGTCGGGTTCCGACCGCATCCTGGCCGCGATGAACCGTCAGCACCGGACGGCGGATTTTCTCCGCATCGTCGGGCGCTTGCGTAGCGCGCGCCCCGATCTCGCCCTCTCCTCCGATTTCATCGTCGGTTTTCCGGGCGAGACCGAGGCCGATTTCGAGGCGACGCTGGCGCTGATTCGAGAAGTCGGGTTCGTCATGGCCTATACCTTCAAATACAGCGCGCGGCCCGGCACGCCGGCCGCGACCCTGCCCGATCAGGTTCCCGAACAGGTCCGCAATCAGCGGCTCGACCAATTGCAGGCGCTGTTGCGCGAGCAGCAGCAGGCCTTCAACACCACCATGATCGGCCGGCGCCTGCCGGTGCTGCTGGAAAAGCTCGGTCGTCATGAGGGCCAGCTGATCGGCCGCAGTCCCTATCTGCAATCCGTGCATCTCGAGGCGCCCGAGGCGTCGATCGGCCAGATCCTGCCGGTCGACATCCTGGCTCTCTTCCCCAATTCGCTCGCCGGCCGCCTCGCCTCTGGGCATGCCGGCGCGCGCGAACGGCTCTCGGCGTGAAATCCTTGCCCCAAGCCACGGTCAACCCACCCATCCATCTCGAATTCGACGACAACCGATTGCTGCCTTCGCTCTTCGGCGAGCATGACCAGCATCTGGTCCGTATCGAGCAGGGACTGAGCGTGTCGCTGGTCTCGCGCGGCAATCGTCTCGCCATCTCCGGACCTGCGGACGCCGTTGCCCATGCCCGCACCGCGTTGATCGGTCTCTATCAGCGGCTGAAGCGCGGGCTGCCGGTGGACATGGCCGAAGTCGACGCCGCGGTGCGGCTGGTGCGCGCGGAAGAACAGGCGGGCGAGCCCAGCCTGTTCGAGCGCATGGGACCGGATGGCACGGCGGTGCGCACGCAGCGCCGCCACATCACGCCGCGCTCGCCGATGCAAACCGAATATCTCAAGGCGCTGCGCGATCGCGATCTCGTCTTCGGCCTGGGGCCGGCCGGCACCGGCAAGACCTATCTGGCGGTCGCGGTCGCGGTGGCGATGCTGACCAAGGGCTCGATCGACCGCATCGTCCTGTCGCGTCCCGCGGTCGAGGCGGGCGAGCGGCTGGGATTCCTGCCCGGCGATCTGCGCGAGAAGGTCGATCCCTATCTCCGTCCGCTCTATGACGCGCTCTACGACATGATGCCGACCGAGCAGGTCATGCGCCGGCTCTCCAACGGCGAGATCGAGGTGGCGCCGCTGGCCTTCATGCGCGGCCGCACCCTCTCCAACAGCTTCGTCATCCTCGACGAGGCGCAGAACACCACGCCGGTGCAGATGAAGATGTTCCTCACCCGCCTGGGCGAGGGCAGCCGCATGGCGGTCACGGGCGATCTCTCGCAGATCGATCTTCCCACAGGCCAGCGCTGCGGCCTGGCCGATGCGGTCGAGACGCTCGACGGCGTCGAGGGCGTGAGCATGGTTCGCTTCACCGAGGCGGACGTGGTCCGCCATCCGCTGGTCGGACGCGTGGTCCGTGCCTACGAGGCGCGCGAGCGCGAGCAGCGAGCCCGTGACGGTGCCGCCCCGGACGGGACCGGCCGCGACACGCCGCGCCGGTAACGTCCATGACGCGAGCGGCCAAATCGGCGCCGCGCCGGCCGCGCGCCGGATCGGCGAAATCCAAATCCGCACCCGCAAGGGGGGCCCGGCGAACGCCGGCACGGCCAGCGGCAGCGCGGATCGCGATCGAGAAACTGGATCCGGCCTGGCGGAAGGTGGCACCGGGTATCGATGCGCTGGCCCGCCAGGCCGCTCATGCCGCCCTGGCAGCGGCCCTGCCGCCGGGTCCGCGCGCCGAACTGGCCCTGGCGCTGGGCGACGACGCCCTGCTGCAGCGCCTCAACCGGGATTACCGGGGGCGCGACAAGCCCACGAATGTGCTATCTTTTCCCTATGTCGCGTCACCCGGGGTGCCCGCCCAAAGCGGACGCTTTCTGGGCGACGTGGCGATCGCGCGCGAAACGCTGCTCGCGGAGGCGGTCGCCGAAGGCAAGCCGGCAGCGCACCATCTGAGTCACCTGATCGTGCATGGGGTCCTCCATCTTCTGGGCTACGACCACGAACATGCCGCCGACGCGCGGCGGATGGAGACGCTCGAACGCAAGGTGCTCGCCGGCCTCGGCATCCCCGATCCCTATCGGGTGCGGCCGGCCGCGGCCCGGCGACGCTGAGAAGGTGGCGCCGAGATGAGCGATCCCGCCTCCAGTACGACCAGCCGCGATCCGGCAGAGACCGACGAATCCTCCGGATTTCGCGTCATCCGCAATTGGCTGCGCTGGCGCCGCCGCCACCGCAAGACCGAGACCGACCTGCGCGGCGCGATCGAGGAGCTGATCGAGGAGAGCGAAGGCGACACCGAGGCCGAGCCCGCCCATGGCGACGAGAGCAGCCTGCTGCTCAACATCCTCAAGCTGCGCGACCTCACCTGCGTCGACATCATGGTGCCGCGCGCCGACGTGGTCGCGGCCCCGGCCGACATCAGCCTCGAGGATCTGGTCAAGCTGATGGTGCGCGAGGGCCATTCGCGCCTGCCGATCTTCCGCGAGACGCTCGACGACGCGGTCGGCATGGTCCATATCCGCGACGTGCTGGCCTGCATCGCGGGCGAACGCAAATACGACCTGATGCAGATCAAGCGCGAGGTGCTGTTCACGGCACCCTCGATGCGGGCGCTCGATCTCCTTCTCGAGATGCGCCTCAAGCGCATCCATATGGCGCTGGTGGTCGACGAGTTCGGCGGCATCGACGGGCTGGTGACGATCGAGGACGTGGTCGAAGAGATCGTCGGCGAGATCGAGGACGAGCATGACGTCGCCGAGGGACCGAAGCTGATCCAGCGCCCCGACGGGACCCTGATCGCCGATGCGCGCGCGACCATCGAGGAATTCGAGACCATGGTCGGGCCCGTCCTCTCCGCCGAAGAGCGCGAGGAAGATGTAGACACGCTGGCGGGGCTCGTCTTCGCGCTCGCGGGCCGCGTGCCCAGCCGCGGCGAGCTCATCACCCATCCGGCCAGCGGAATCGCCTTCGAAGTGCTGGATGCCGATCCGCGCCGCATCAAGCGGCTCAAGATCCACAACCTGCCCAAGCCCTCCACGGATGGCCAAGAATAAGGCGGCCGCCCGCGCGGTCGAACGAATCCCCTCCATGACCGACGGCACGATGGCGGCACCCTGGCCGATGCTGGGGCGCCTCGATGCGCGACTGGCAGGCCTGACGGGCTGGCGCCGTTATCTGGTCCTGACCTTCCTGGGCGCCCTGGGGGCGCTCGCTTTGCCGCCGGTGCATGTCGTGCCGGCCTTCTGTCTCGGGCTCTGGGCCATTGTCTGGGGCATCGAGCGCGCCCCAACGAGCCGCGCGGCTTTCGCGGCCGGTTGGTGGGTGGCGTTCGGCTATTTCCTCGCGGGTCTCTACTGGATCGCGAGCGCGCTCCTGGTCGATCCGCTGAAGTTCGGCTGGATGATTCCCTTCATCGTCGGCGGCCTGTCAGCCTTGATGGCGTTCTTCGTCGGCCTGTCCGCGGCCACGGTGCGCCGGCTGAAGCTCCGGGGTGTCGCCGGGGTGCTGGCGCTCGCCGTCGCCTGGCTGTTCTTCGAATGGGTGCGGAGCTGGCTGTTCTCAGGGTTTCCCTGGAACCTCGCCGGCTATGTCTGGGCCTTCTCGGACGGCATGAACCAGTTCGCTGCGCTGGCCGGGGTCTGGGGCCTCTCCCTTGTGACAATTGTTGGGCTGGGCCTGCCGGCGCTACTCGCGCGCCCCGCGAAAAACCCTCGGACTGTGGTCCTAGCCGCGGCAGCGGGAGTTACATTGCTGGCGGCGATCTGGATCGGCGGCACGATCCGGCTGTCGATGGCAGCGCCGCCGCCGAGCGATGGGCTGTATTTGCGAATCGTCCAAGCGGCCATTCCGCAGACGCTCAAGAACGACAGCGATGCTGCCTACAAGAATGTACTACGACAAATTGAGATGACGCGAGGAACGCCGGGCGGGGAAGCGGCGCGGCTCGTGCTGTGGCCCGAAGCGGCAGTGCCATTCCTGATCGATCGCGAGCCGGGGTTACGCAGCGCATTAGCGGGAGTCGTACCACCGGGGGGGTATCTCGTCACCGGTTCGCCGCGCGGCGAACCTCAAACTGGTCCGCTCGATCAAGTCTGGAACAGCCTCGTCGTGCTCGACGAGCACGGCATGATTCGCGCGACGTTCGACAAGTTCCATCTGGTGCCGCTCGGCGAATATGTGCCGTTGCGCCGGCTGTTTCCCTTTATTTCCAAGGTCACGCCGGGCGGCATGGATTTCACCGCCGGTGTCGGTCCCACAACGATTCATTTGCCCGGCATACCGGCGGTGGGACCGGTGATCTGTTACGAGGTGATTTTCCCCCACGCCATTGTGAATGAGGCCGACAGACCTGATTGGATCGTCAACCTCACCAATGACGGCTGGTTCGGCATCACCAGCGGACCCCATCAGCATTTCGCGAGCGCGCGCTTGCGCGCCGTCGAAGAGGGACTGCCGCTGGTGCGCGCCGCCAATACCGGTATCTCCGGCATCGTCGATTCTTACGGGCGTGTCATCAAGGAGTTGGGCCTCGGCGAAATCGGCGTCATCGACGGTGTCCTGCCACAGCCATTAACTCCTACACCTTATGCGCGCGGGGGCGACTGGAATGTCCTCGCTTTGGGGTTGATCGCCGCGCTCCTCGCACTAGTTTGTCATAGGCGTAAAACCTGACCGCTCCGCCATTGAGGCCGGTCTTACCTTTTTGCAGTTGCCGCACCCGATCGCAGCGGGGCATTGAACGCATCGCGTGTTGACTGCATAAGGGCGTATGACCTACTAGAGAGTGTGGACCGAGGTCCTGAGCGACGGACGGTCGAACCTTGAAAGGATGAACTCGTATGCCCCGCGGCCGGAAATCCTCCGGAAGGATGGCTAGTCAAGGCTTCCCCAATCCCATCGACGTTCATGTCGGCGCGCGTATTCGGCAACGCCGCACGCTGCTCGGCATGAGTCAGGAAAAACTCGGGGAAGCGATCGGTCTGACCTTCCAGCAGGTCCAGAAATATGAGCGCGGCGCGAACCGTGTCGGCTCGAGTCGGTTGTTCGATCTGGCCCGCGTACTCGACGTGCCGGTCAGCTATTTCTTCGAGGACATGTCGGCCGGCACGGCGTCCAAGTCGCCGTCCCGTCTGCGTGGCCTGGCGGAACCGAAGCCCGAACCCTTCGAGCCCGATCCGCTGGCGAAACGCGAGACCCTGGAACTGGTCCGCGCTTATTACCGCATCGCCGATCCGGCGGTTCGCAAGCGCGTGTTCGAGTTGACCAAGGCCTTGGGCCGGACGGTCCGCAAGCGCCGGGCTTCCTGATCCGCTCTCCGGTCTGATCGCCACAGCCCGCGACCTTGTCTCGCCTCCAAGCTTGAGGCGGGGACAAATGGTCGCGGCTGCCTTTCAAGGGCGCGACCAG
This sequence comes from Hypericibacter sp., assembly GCF_050729195.1. Classification (NCBI taxonomy): domain Bacteria; kingdom Pseudomonadati; phylum Pseudomonadota; class Alphaproteobacteria; order Rhodospirillales; family Dongiaceae; genus Hypericibacter; species Hypericibacter sp. Next base: position 9,831 of record NZ_JBOHKS010000188.1, on the reverse strand, counting down.
GCCGTAGAGGCAGGCCGTCAGGCAGGGGGCTTCTGCGCCCAGCGGCTGTTTTGCGCGATTCGGGCGTGACCGACGGGCGCCGGGCCGTTTCGCTTTCGCGCCCTGGCGGCCCCCTGAGCTTAAGCTCCCCTTATGGTACAGGCCGGTCAATTTGGCTTGACCGGTCCGCGGCGCTTGAAACATCATCCGGCGCCCGAATCCAGGGGTCTGTCCAGAGTCGGCGGCTGGCAGCGACGCGGAGCCGATGTCCGCGCCTTATCGATCATTCATGCGCCACTGTCCTTATGAGGAGCGCCCGTGTCCAAGGGGTCCTATCTCTTTACCAGCGAATCCGTGGCCGAAGGCCATCCGGACAAGGTCTGCGACCGCATCTCCGATGCGATCGTCGATACCTTCCTGACGGCGGAGCCCCAGGCGCGGGTCGCGGTCGAGACGCTATGCACCACCAATCATGTGGTGCTCGCGGGCGAGACCCGGGGTCCGGCTTCGATCACGCCGAAGCTGATGGAAGATGTGGCGCGCCAGGCCATTCGGGATATCGGCTATGAGCAGGACGGCTTCCATTGGAAGCACGCCAAGGTCGAGATCCTGGTTCACGGGCAGTCGGCCGACATCGCCCAGGGCGTCGACGCGCTCGGCAACAAGGACGAGGGAGCCGGCGACCAGGGCATCATGTTCGGCTTCGCCTGCAACGAGACCGAGCATCTGATGCCGGCGCCGATCTTCTACTCGCACAATATTCTCCGCTCGCTGGCCGAGGCGCGCCATTCCGGCGCCGAACCCGGCCTCGGGCCCGACGCCAAGAGCCAGGTCACGCTGCTCTATGAGAACGGCAAGCCGGTGCGCGCCACCTCGGTGGTGGTCTCGACCCAGCATTCCGAGAAGCTGTCGCAGGAGCAGGTGCGCGAGATCGTGCGCCCCCATGTCCTCAACGTCCTGCCCAAGGGCTGGATGTGCCCTGAGTCAGAATTCTATGTGAACCCGACCGGCCGCTTCGTCATCGGCGGCCCGGACGGCGATGCCGGCCTCACCGGCCGCAAGATCATCGTCGACACTTACGGCGGTGCCGCCCCTCATGGCGGCGGCGCCTTCTCCGGCAAGGATCCGACCAAGGTCGATCGCTCGGCGGCCTATGCCGCGCGCTATCTGGCGAAGAATGTCGTGGCGGCGGGCCTGGCCGAGCGCTGCACCATCCAGATCTCCTACGCGATCGGCGTCTCGAAGCCGCTCTCCTTCTATGTGGACACGCACGGCACCGGCCGGGTGGAAGAAGACAAGCTGGCGAAGCGGCTGCCCGAGATGGTGGATCTGCGTCCGCGCGCGATCCGCGAGCATCTGGGGCTCAACCGTCCGATCTATGCGCGCACCGCGGCCTATGGCCATTTCGGCCGCGCGCCCGATCCCGATGGCGGCTTCTCCTGGGAACGCCTCGATCTGGTGTCGGCCCTCAAGAGCGAGCTGCACTAAGCGCCATGCCGAGACGCCCGGCCGCAAAGGCCGGCGACGGCCATGACGATCGCACCGTCGGCGACGACGAGACCGGCGAACGGCTGCATTTTCACGGCCGCCGCAAAGGCCGGAAGCTGCGGTCGGGTCAGCAGCGCCTCATGCAGGAGACCCTGCCGGGCCTGAGGATCGAGCTGCCGCCCGACGGATCCCGTCTCGATCCCGAGGCGTTGTTCGGGCCGGGCCGCGAGCTCTGGCTCGAGGTCGGCTTCGGCTCGGGCGAGCATCTCGCCTGGCAGGCCGAGAACAACCCGCAAGTCTCGATCATTGGCTGTGAGGTCTTCGAGAACGGCATCGCCCGGGCGGTGGGTCATGCGGTCGAGCGCGGCCTCCGCAATCTTCGCTTCTTTCCCGACGACGCCCGCATGTTGATGGACCGGCTGCCCGATGGGTCGCTGAGCCGGGCCTTCATCCTCTTTCCCGATCCCTGGCCCAAGACGCGCCATGCCGGGCGCCGGTTCGTCGGCCGGCCCAATCTCGACCGGCTGGCGCGGCTGATGCGACCGGGCGGGGAATTGCGGATGGCCAGCGACGATCCCACCCAGATCCGCTGGATGCTGGCGGAGACCCTCGATCATCCGGCTTTTCTCTGGCTTGCGACCGGCCCGGAGGATTGGCGCCGGCGCCCGGCCGACTGGCCGGGCACACGCTATGAGGCCAAGGCCTTGCGCGAGGGACGCAAACCCGCCTATTTCCGCTTCCGGCGGCGCTGATCGCGGGAATCCGCGAGAAATATTTTTTTGTCGGCGTGTCCCCGCGCCGCAGCCCGGAAAAGCGCTGCCGAAACGCGCCAAACCCGCGAAAAACCGGCAAAAAGTCTCTTGCGCGGGGAAAGAAAGCCACTATATTCCCGGCCATCATTGTTCCGAACATACGGGACCAAGAAAAAAGGTGGGCCGAATGCCCGCCTTTTTTGTTACCCGCGGTTTGGGCGCGTTTTGGCGCGGCCCGGATCCTTTGACAGTTGAGCCCTGAATGGTCGAGACACACCAGATCGAGCAGATGATCGAGCCTTCGCTTGCCGCGATGGGCTATGAGATCGTCCGCGTCCATCTGTCGGGCGGGCATCGGCCGATCCTGCAGATCATGATCGAGCGGATCGATGGCCGCGAGATGACGGTCGATGACTGCGCCGACTCCAGTCGCGCGATCTCGGCCTTGCTGGATGTCGAGGATCCGTTGCCGACCGCCTATGAGCTCGAGGTCAGCTCGCCCGGCATCGACCGGCCGCTGACCCGGCCCAAGGATTTCGAGCGGTTCGCCGGCCATCTCGCGAAGATCGAGACGCGCCGGCCGATCGAAGGGCGCAAGCGCTTCCAGGGACGTCTCGTCGGCCGTGCCGGCGAGGAGGTCGTGGTGGCGCTGGACGAAGGCGGGGAGGCCCACCTGCCGATGACTGAGATAACCAAAGCCAAACTGGTGCTGACCGACGAGTTGATCGCGGCAGCCACAAACAACGCGAATCGTTAGATCCCGAGGTTGACATGGAACCCACAATTGCCATTCCCAGGCTTGAGCTTCTGCAGGTGGCGGAAGCCGTCGCGCGCGAGAAGGGCATCGAGCGCGATGAAGTGCTGGAAGCGATGGAGCAGGCGATCCAGAAGGCCGGCCGCTCCAAATACGGTCATGAGCACGACATCCGCGCTCTGATCGACCGCAAGAGCGGCGAGATCCGCCTGATGCGATTCCGCGAGATCGCCGATCCGGTGGTCAACGAGGCGACGCAGATCCCGCTGTCCGACGCGCTGCGCTCCTATCCCGACAAGAAGCTCGGCGATTTCCTGGTCGAAGAGCTTCCGCCGATCGATTTCGGCCGCATCGCCGCGCAGACCGCCAAGCAGGTGATCGTGCAGAAGGTGCGCGAAGCCGAGCGCAAGCGTCAGTTCGAGGAATTCAAGAACCGCAAGGGCGAGATCGTCAACGGTCTGGTCAAGCGCGTCGAGTTCGGCAATGTCACGGTCGATCTGTCCCGTGCCGAGGCGCTGCTGCGCCGCGACGAGCTGCTGCCGCGCGAGGCGTTCCGCGTCGGCGACCGCGTCCGTGCGCTGGTGCTGGATGTGCGCGAAGAGCCGCGCGGCCCCCAGATCTTCCTGTCGCGCACCCATCCGACCTTCATGGCCAAGCTGTTCGCCCAGGAAGTGCCGGAAATCTACGACAACATCATCGAGATCAAGGCCGTCGCCCGGGACCCCGGCAGCCGCGCCAAGATCGCCGTCATCTCGAACGACAGCTCGATCGATCCGGTCGGCGCCTGCGTCGGCATGCGCGGCAGCCGCGTCCAGGCGGTGGTCGGCGAGCTCCAGGGCGAGAAGATCGACATCATTCCCTGGTCGCAGGATCCGGCGACCTTCGTGGTGAACGCGCTGGCCCCGGCCGAAGTCGCCAAGGTCGTGCTCGATGAAGAGACCCATCGCATCGAGGTGGTGGTTCCCGACGATCAGCTTTCGCTCGCGATCGGGCGGCGCGGCCAGAATGTGCGCCTCGCCTCGCAGCTCACCGGCTGGGATATCGACATCCTGACCGAGGCCGAGGAATCCGAGCGCCGCAGCGAGGAGTTCCGCTCCCGCTCGCAGATGTTCATCGATTCGCTCGATGTCGACGACGTGATCGCGCATCTGCTGGTGACCGAAGGCTTCACCACGGTCGAGGACGTCGCTTTCATCCCGGTCGAGGATCTGGCCGCGATCGAAGGTTTCGACGAGGAGGTGGCCGAGGAGCTGCGCCAGCGGGCGCAAGCCTGGCTCGAGCAGCAGAACGAGAAGCTCAGCCTGCGCCGCCGTGAGCTGGGCGTCGCCGAGGATCTGGCCTCGGTCGAGGGCCTGACCCCCGGCATGCTGGTCACGCTCGGCGAGGCCGGCGTCAAGACGCTGAACGATCTGGCCGATCTCGCGACCGACGAGCTGGTCGACAAGAAGGACGGCATTCTGCGCAGCCATGATCTGAGCCGGGCCGATGCCGAGGCCATGATCATGACGGCACGCGCCCATTGGTTCGAGGGCGACCAGGCCAAGGCCTGAACCAAGACCGGGCGCGCAGGAACGGATACGAGAACGAGGACGACGGAACCGAACGAATGCAGGGTGGCATGGGTATGACGGCCAAGAACGCAGCCGATGATCCGAGCCGGGGGGCGATGAGCCCGACCGGTGCGGCCACGGCCGTGGACGAGGCCGACGCGGTGGCGGCGGACGAGCCGGCCCCCGATGGCCCGCTGCGCCGCTGCATCGCCACGCGCGAGATCAGGCCCAAGGAGGCGCTGCTGCGTTTCGTGGCCGGTCCCGACAAGGATGTGGTGCCCGATCTCGCCGGCAAATTGCCGGGCCGGGGCCTCTGGGTCTCGGCCGATCGGGCGGCGCTCGAGCTGGCGGTGGAGAAGAACCTGTTCGCCAAGGCCGCCAAGGCGCCGTTGCGGGCGTCGCCGGGACTGGCCGACGAGGTTGTCCACTTGCTGAGCCGTCGTTGCCTTGAATTGATCGGCCTCGCCCGCCGTGCGGGTCAGGCCGTGGCGGGTTATGAGAAGGTCGATTCCTGGCTCGAGCGGGGCCAGGTGGCGGTGCTGCTCGAAGCGTGCGATGGGGCTGCCGATGGCAAGCGCCGTCTCGCGGCGAAGGCCGGGGCACCCCATATAAGCAAGACTCCGGCGCCGACGGCCGAAAAGCCGCGCATTGCCGTGATCGACCTCTTTACCGCCGCTGAACTCGCCTCGGCCCTCGGCCGCGAGCATGTCGTTCATGCCGCTCTGAGCGAGGGCGGCCTCGCCCGTGCGCTCGTGACGGATGCCGCACGGCTCAAAGCCTTGATTGCCGGACATAACAACTGAAGACCGATCGGATTATCGCGATGACCAGTAGCAACGACATCGATGCCAGCAAAAAGCCGCTGAAGCTGAGCCGTCCCAAGCTCGAGCTGAAGAAGACGGTCGACGCCGGTCAGGTTCGACAGAGCTTCCCCCATGGCCGGACCAAGACCGTCGCGGTCGAGGTGAAGCGCAAGCGCACCTATGCGCGCGGCAATGGCGACAAGGTCACCGAGATCACGACCGAGCCCGAGCTCGTGGCACCCGCCGACACCCCGGCCCATGTCCATGCGCCGGCGGTGGTGGAAGCGCCGCCCCCGGTCATGCATCACCTGACTGAGAGCGAGCGCGCGGTTCGGCTGAAAGTGCTGGGCGAGGCCAAGCGCGATGACGAGTTGCGCCGTCAGATCGAGACGGAAGCGGCGCGCCAGCGCGCCGAGGAAGATGCGCGGCTCGCGGCCGAGGAAGCGGCCCGGCCCAAGCCCGTCAAGACCGAGGCGGATACGGCGCCGGCCGTCGTGGCGGAAGTGACCCCGGCGCCGGTCAAGGCCAAACCGGCCCCGGAGCCCGCGCCTGCGCGCGATGGCGAGGCCAAGCCGCATCGCCTGACCGCGAAGCCCGCGGTCGCGGCTGTGCCTGCGACCGAAGACGATGAAACCGACCGGGCGCGGCGTCCCGGCGGGCCCGTGCGTCATGCGGTGCCGAAGCCGGCGCCCGTGGCGCGTCGCGACGAGCCGCGCCGTCGCACCGGCAAGATCACGATCTCGCAAGCGCTGGATGAGGATGCAGGCGAGCGCGTGCGCAGCCTGGCCGCCGTCCGTCGTGCCCGCGAGAAGGAACGCCGCCTGGCGATGGCGGCTGGCGATTCAACAAAGGTATTACGCGACGTGGTCATTCCCGAGACGATCACCGTGCAGGAATTGGCCAACCGCATGGCCGAGCGCGGTGCCGATGTCATCAAGTCTCTGATGAAGATGGGCATCATGGCGACCATCAACCAGACGCTCGATGCCGACACGGCCGAGCTGGTCGCCGCCGAGTTCGGTCACCGCGTTCGCCGCGTATCGGCGGCCGACGTCGAGATCGGCGTCGAGGGCCTGGCCGACGAGGCCGAGCATATGGTCCCGCGCTGGCCGGTCGTGACTGTCATGGGCCATGTCGACCACGGCAAGACCTCGCTGTTGGACGCTTTGCGCCAGACCGATGTGGCGGCGCATGAGGCCGGCGGCATCACCCAGCATATCGGCGCCTATCAGGTGACCCGCGGCAACGGGCAGAAGATCACCTTCATCGATACGCCGGGCCACGCCGCCTTCACCGAGATGCGCGCGCGCGGCGCCAACGTCACCGACATCGTCGTGCTGGTCGTGGCGGCCGATGACGGCATCATGGAGCAGACGGTCGAGGCGATCCATCACGCCAAGGCCGCGCAGGTTCCGATCATCGTCGCCATCAACAAGATGGACAAGCCCGACGCCAACCCGACCCGGGTGCGCCAGGAGCTGCTGAAGCACGAGCTGGTGGTGGAAGATCTGGGCGGCGAGATCCAGACCGTCGAAGTCTCGGCCAAGACCAAACAGGGCCTCGACAAGCTCGAAGAGGCGATCCTGCTGCAGGCCGAGATCCTGGAGCTCAAGGCCAATCCGGATCGCGCGGCGGCGGGTGCCGTCATCGAGGCCAAGCTCGAGCGCGGCCGCGGCGTCGTGGCGACGCTGCTGGTGCAGCGCGGCACGCTTCGCGTCGGCGACATTCTGGTGGCGGGCGGCGAATGGGGCCGCGTCCGCGCCCTTCTCAACGACCGCGGCGACGTGATGAACGAGGCCGGCCCGTCGATGCCGGCGGAAATTCTGGGCCTCCAGGGCGCGCCCTTGGCCGGCGACACCTTCGCGGTGGTCGAGAACGAGACCAAGGCGCGTCAGGTCAGCGAATATCGCCAGCGCGTGCAGCGCGACAAGGAAGCGGCCACCCGCGTGCGCGGTTCGGCCCAGGACATCTTCACCAAGATCGCCGAGGGCGAGGCCCGGGAACTGCCGATCATCGTCAAGGGCGACGTCCAGGGCTCGATCGAGGCGATCAATGCGTCGCTGCAGGGCTTGAACACCAAGGAAGTGGCGGTGCGCGTGCTGCATACCGCGGTCGGCGGCATCAACGAGTCCGACGTGACACTGGCCCGGGCCTCGAACGCGATGATCGTCGGCTTCAACGTCCGCGCCAATCCGCAGGCGCGCGAGATGGCCAAGCGCGACAAGATCGAGATCCGCTACTACTCGATCATCTACAACGTGGTGGACGATGTGAAGGCGGCCCTGTCGGGCCTGCTCTCGCCGACGATGCGTGAGAACTTCCTCGGCTACGCCACGATCCGCGAGGTCTTCAATATCACCAAGGTCGGCAAGGTCGCCGGCTGCATGGTCACCGAAGGGACGGTCAAGCGCGGCGCCAAGGTGCGCCTGCTGCGCGACAACGTCGTCATTCACGAGGGCAGCCTGAAGACGCTGAAGCGCTTCAAGGACGAGGTGCGCGAGGTCAAGGAAGGCTTCGAGTGCGGCATGGCTTTCGAGAATTACGACAACATCCAGGTCGGCGATCAGATCGAGTGCTTCGAGATCGAGTCGGTGACGCGCACGCTGGCCTAAAGGCCGGCGCGGCGTCACCCGCTCTGCTTCGAACGAACGGAACGATCCGAGGGCTTTCCAGGTGAAGGCACGTCGAAAATCACGCGCTGGCTCGGGCCCGAGCCAGCGCCAGCTGCGCGTTGGCGAGGAGATCCGGCATGTGCTGGCGGAGCTCTTCGTCGAGGGGCGGCTGCATGATCCGGAGCTGGCCGATCTGCGGATCACCGTGACCGAGGTCAAGGTCAGTCCCGATCTGAAGAATGCGAGCGCCTTCGTGGTCCCCTTCGGCGGCGGCGATCCCGAGGCGCTGGCGGACGCGCTCAATCGCGCCGCCCCTTTCCTGCGCGGCGAGATCGCCCATGCGCTCAAGCTGCGTTTCGCGCCGCAGATCCGCTTCCACCCCGACAAATCCTTCGACCGCGCCCAGCGCCTGGACCAGCTCCTCCATAGCCCCGAGATCGCGCGCGACCTGGGCGAGGCGAAAGACGACGACCAGGGCCCGGGCGATGAAGGTGGGGACGACCGGGATCAGGAAGACCGGGGCGGGGAGCGCTAGCGGATGGCGCGCCGGCGCAAGGGCCAGCCGATCAATGGCTGGGTCATTTTGGACAAGCCCTTGGGCATGACCTCGACGCAGGCCGTGGCCGCGGTCCGCCGTCTCTTCGACGCGAACAAGGCCGGCCATGGCGGCACGCTCGATCCGCTGGCGACCGGGCTTCTGCCGATCGCGCTGGGCGAGGCGACCAAGACCGTCTCCTATGTGATGGACGGGCGGAAGGTCTATCGTTTCACCGCCCGCTGGGGCGAGGCGCGGTCGACCGACGATGCCGAAGGGCCGATCACGGCCCGCAGCGACCGAAGGCCGAGCACTTCCGAAATCGAAGCCGTCCTGCCCCGCTTCCAGGGCGAAATCAGCCAGGTTCCCCCCGCCTTCTCCGCGATCAAGGTCGAGGGCGAGCGGGCCTACGACCTGGCGCGCGCCGGGGAAGCGGTCGATCTCGCGGCGCGCCTCATCTGGATCGAGCGCTTGAGCCTGGTCTCTCAACCCGACGCCGACCATGCGGAATTCGAGGTCGTGAGCGGCAAAGGCGCCTATATGCGTAGTCTTGCCAGAGACTTAGGCCTGGCCTTGGGAACCGTTGCCCATGTCTCCGCCCTGCGGCGAATTGCGGTCGGTCCCTTCACGGAATCCCAGGCGATTTCTCTGGAATCGCTGAAAGCCCTGGGGCATATTCCGCCCGCCTCAGGGCACCTGTTACCGGTCGAGACGGCGCTGGACGACATCCCGGCCCTTCCCTTGACCGACGCCGAGGCGCTTCGCCTGCGTTCTGGCCAGTCCATCGGTTTGCTCCGCGCGAGCGACCGCGAACGGTTGGGCGCGATCCGTAGCGGCGATTTGGTCTGCGCCATGGCCGGCGGAAAGCCGGTGGCGTTGGCCCGCTTGGAAGCTGGCGATCTGCGCCCCGTGCGCGTGTTGCATCTTTAGACGAAAGGAACAGCCACGATGTCGATTACGGCCGAGCGCAAACAGTCGCTCATGAAGGAATACGCCCGCAAAGAGGGCGATACCGGTTCGCCGGAGGTTCAGGTCGCGGTCTTGAGCGAGCGAATCAAGAACCTGACCGACCATCTGCAGTCCCATGAAAAGGACTTCCACTCCCGCCGCGGTCTGCTGGTCATGGTTGGCCAGCGCCGCCGCCTGCTCGATTATCTGAAGCGCACCGACGATCCGCGTTATCAGGAGCTGGTGCAGCGCCTTGGGCTGCGCCGTTAATTTCACCAAGCGTTGCTCCGTCCCGCGGAGCGACGCGATCCGACTAAAGGGAGAGCGCGCGTGGCTGCGGTCGGCGCCGCGCGCGCCAGTTGCCGGGCCGACGCAAGAAGCGGGCATGGCCGCTTCTGGCGGCGGCCCGG
>NZ_JBOHKS010000187.1:0-13519 GCF_050729195.1 Hypericibacter sp. | reverse complement strand
CGTTCATCGGCGTGCGGATCTCGTGGCTCATCATCGCCAGGAACTGCGACTTGGCCTGGCTGCTGGCGGCGGCCTCCTCGAGGGCGCGCGTCAGGCGCTCGGTCGTGGATTGGAGATGCGTCTGCGTGATCTCGAGCTCCGCCACCGTGGCACGGAGCCGGGTTGCCTCGCGCTCGGACGTGCGGGCAATCCGGCGATCGGCGATGGCGCCTGCCATGGCCGCCAGGAGGATGATCAGGGTGATGCCGACGATGCCGGCGGCAAGCCACTCCGGACGGATCTCCTGGGCGCGCATCAGCTTGGCAGGATCCGGAACGATGCCGACCGCGGCCATCGCCGTGAAATGGAGGCCGCAGATGGCACCGACCAGCAGCAGCGTCCCTGCAAAGCGGCGACCGCGACGCTGGGGGCCGAAGGCCAGGACAAAGCCGGGCGCACCGAGAAGCAACCCGATGAACTGCGCCGCGATCACATAGCCGGCGCTATAGGTAAGGCTGCCCGGCACCTCTATCGCCGCCATGCCGGTGAAATGCATTGCGAAGACGCCGATGCCGAAGATCGAGCCGCCGGCCACGCGATGCATGACCGAAGGTTTGCTGGGCCATAGCGCGACGGCAAAGCCGATGCCGGTCAGGGCGATCGCGACCGCGACCGAATCCACGGTGAGAAGAACGTCATAGACGACGGGGAAGTTCGGCCTGAAGGCGAGCATCGCGACGAAATGGGTGGCCCAGATGCCGCTGCCGGTAACGATGGCGGTACCGAGGAGCCAGCCGATGCGCGCACCCAGATGGGTGCGCTCGGCGCGCGCGCCCATGTTCACCGCCACGAAGCAGGCGGTCGCACACAGGATGGCCGCCAGAACCACCAAGCGCCAGTCATGGTCCTGCGCCAAGCATTGATAGACCCGGAACATGGGCCCGAGTTTGGCGAAGTGCCATTAAACGGCCCTTAAGCCCATGGTCCGTCATCGCTTCAGGCGATCCGTGGATCTACGGATACCGGTCGATGAGGTGCGGGATCGATGTCACGTCAGCGATAGAGAGTCTGCGCGCGATGTTACGGTAAACGAAACCTTACCCGGAAAATTTTCCTGAAGAATCAAACTGCCACAGGCATGGCAGCATCGAGGCGCGGTTATCGCCGCTTGTTGCGCCGCGCCTGCAAAGCCCCACGAGCCGAGGGCTTTCGCCTGGCCGGCTTCTCCTCGCCCGGAAATTTAATGTCTTTGCTGAAGCAGACCGAGAGCATCCAGGCCTTGCCCTTGCCGCGGTTGAGGAAGGCGTGGGGCATCTTGCTGTCGATATAGGCACTGTCGCCGGCCCTCAGGGGCATGGGCGCATAGAGCTCGGTATGGAGCTCGATCTGGCCCTGCAGCACATAGATGAACTCCTCTCCTTCATGCGAGCTCCAACGGGTGATATCGGCCAGCTCGCGCGCCTTCACCTCCATATGGAGCGGGATCATGTGCTTCTGACGCAACTCAGCGGAATGGACCTCATATTCATACATGTCGGTCGAGAAGAAGACACCGGTCCCGTCGCGCGTCGTGGTCAGGCGCCCCGCCGGCAGGGCCGGCGACACGCCGTTCAGCATCGCCTCGAAGCCCAGCCCGAACCCCCGCGCGATCTTGAGCAGGGTGTCGAACGAGGCCGCGACCTGCGCGTTCTCGACCTTGGACAGGGCCGAGATCGAGACACCGGCGCGCTTGCCCAGCGCCTGCAGGGTCCATCGCCGTGCCTTGCGCAAGGCCTTGATGCGTTCACCGATCTGCTGAGGCGTCAGATCCATGGGCCGCGACCCGGTTTCTGGAGCTGGATCCGCGGCCTATTGCAAAGGCAGCGAAGCGGCACGATTGAACTGATCCCACATCGTGCGATAGGCCGGATTCTGGATGAAGTAATTGCGCGCCTCGAGTTTGGCGATCCAACGGTCGCGGGCCTCGTCCGCCTCGCGCCAGCACGCCGTCACGAACGCCGCCTTCTCCTTGGCACCGCCGTGGCGCACGGTCTCGGAGTCCCGGAAGAACCGGCCCTCGATCGCCTCGAACTCCCCGCGGATCTGCGGCATCAGGCTCCTATAGTCGGCCATGGCGCGGCGATGCAGGAACTCATGCTTCCACCAATAGGCCTCGGGCGTATAGGACTCGCGCGGCATCGGCCCCAGGTCCGGCAGATCGACGCCGAAGAAGGCGGGCTTGAAGATCGAGACATCGGTGCCCGAGGTCGCGGTCACCCAGGCCATGACATCGTCGCCCCTCGTATCGGCGATAAGGGCGCCCGTCGCCTGCCAGAAGCGGTTCTCATAGGGCGCCGCATGCATGCAGATGCGGGTCGGGGATTCGCCCATCATCGGCTCGTAGTCGCCTTCGCCGGTATAGCGCAGCAGATCGGCCATGGTGCGGACAGTGATCTTGCCGGCGCGGGCCTTGAGAAAATCATAGGAGGCCTTCTGCCGCTCGATGGCCGCCACGCAGCGCGCGCGCTCGGCATCGCCGACCGTGGCGCCGAAATCCGGCTTGCTGCCATTGTCGGCCTTGAGCGAGGAGCGGTCCCAATCGCCGCCGATGGTGTAACCGTTGGAGATCGAGCCGAAACCTTTGACCTCCCGTGCCGCCCACTCGCCGGCGGCCGTTTCCAGCACGACGGCGCCTTCCTTGTCCGACACGATGAAGGAGCCGTCGAAATGGCTGTTGCCGCGCAGCTCGCAATTGCCGCCCTGACCGAATGTCTTGAGCATGTCGGCCACGACATCGACGGCTTCGTGACGGGTCGCGGCGCGCTCGAGGATGAGGCGCAGCAGATCGATCAGCACGACGCCATCGCCTTGCGACGAAAGCTTGCTGAAGACGGCTTCGTTGCCGACCGCAACGCCCCGCTCGTTGACGCCAATCTCGCCGCCATAGAGCCAGAACGACTTGTCGATGATGGCCTCATAGGTGTGCCGCGCCTGCGGGATCACCCGGTGGGAAATGCGCACCATGGCGCCGTCCGGATAATCTCGGGGCGGCAGCTTCAGCAGATGCTGCGCTTCGTTGATCTCGGTATCCGCACTCTTGGCCAGCAGCACCGAGCGGTTCGCGGTGGCATCAGGCAGGGCGACGAAGGTATCGCACATGGGTCTCTCCAGTTCTGGGGCATCAGGCGAAATGGCAACGGGCCTCGTGAGTTTCGGACAGTGTCGCCGCCTCGGGCTCATTGGTACAGAGGGGCTCGGCGCGCGGGCAGCGGGTCCGGAAGCGGCAGCCGGACGGAATCGCGAAGGGGCTCGGGACCTCGCCTTGCAGCACGGCGGCGCGGGTCCGCTTGACCGGCTCCAGCCGCGGCACGGCCTTGAGCAGCCCTTGCGTATAGGGATGGCGGGGGGTCGTGAAGATCTCGGCCGCGGCACCGGTCTCGACGATCTTACCCAGATACATCACGGCGATCCGATCGGACATATGCCGAACCACGCCCAGCTCATGGGCGATGAAGAGCATGGTGAGGCCCAGCTCGTCGCGCAGATCCTTCAGAAGATTGAGAATCTGCGCCTGGATCGAGACATCGAGGGCCGCCACCGGCTCGTCCAGCACGAGGAAGCGCGGCCGCACGGCCAGCGCCCGCGCCAAGCCGACGCGCTGGCGCTGCCCGCCGGAAAGCCCGCGCGGCAGGCGTTCAGCCATATCCGGCAACAACCCCACCCGATCGAGGAGCCGGCGCACTTCGCCCGCAATCTCCCCCTCGGGCACGATCCTATGGAAGCGCAGCACCTCGGCGATCGCCTTCCCCACCGGGAGGCGCGGATTGAGCGACGAATAGGGGTCCTGGAACACGATCTGGACCTGGCGGCGGAACTGGGCCAGCGCCGCGCCCTTGAGCGACGCGACCTCCTGGCCGTCATAGAAAATGTGGCCGGCCCCGGGCTTGATGAGTCCCAGGATGGCGCGGCCGACCGTGGTCTTGCCGCTGCCGCTTTCGCCCACCAACCCCACCGTTTCACCGGCACGCACTGTGAGGCTGACGCCATCGACCGCGCGCACGGCCGGCGCGGCGCGACCCAGCGCCGCATCGACCACCGAACGTGGGCTCTTGAAGGCGATGACCAGATCCTCGATCCGCAGCGCTTCCTTCGCCGCGCCGCCGCGGGCCGGAAGACGGCTCGGTGCGGGAACATGCTCGGGTCTCGCCATGCTGGTCATGATGCACCCGCCATCGCCGGCGCCACGCGGTCGGCATGAATGCAGGCGGCCCAGTGATCGCGTCCGACGGCCTCGAGCGGGATGGGCCGGGTCCGGCATTCGGAGGTCGCCCGATCGCAGCGTTCGGCAAAGGAACAGCCGGCACCGAGCCGCACCAGATCGGGCGGCTGGCCGGGGATCGAGGCCAGCCTGGCTTCCCGCCCCTCGATGCGCGGGATCGAGCGCAGCAGCGCCTGGGTGTAGGGATGCGCCGGTGCTTCGAAAATGGCCTTCGTTTCCGCAAGCTCGACGATGCGCCCGGCATACATCACCGCCACCCGGTCGCAGGTCTCGGCGATGACGCCCATATCATGCGAGACCAGCACCAGCGCCATGCCGGTCTCGCGCTGCAGCTCCAGCAGCAGAGACAGGATCTGATCCTGGATGGTGACGTCGAGCGCCGTGGTGGGCTCATCCGCCAGCATCAGCCTGGGATTGCCGGCCATGGCCATGGCGATGACGGCGCGCTGCATCATGCCGCCCGACCATTGGAAGGGAAGCTCGTCGACCCGCGTCTGGGGCGAGGGAATTCCGACCCGCCGCAGCAGCTCGATCGCGGCCTTGCGCGCCTCGCGCCGGCCGATGCCCTTATGCACGCGCAAGGACTCCGACACCTGATCGCCGATCGGCCAGACCGGATTGAGGCAGCTCATCGGGTTCTGGAAGATCATGGCGATGGACTGGCCACGCACGCGGCGCATCTCGGCATCGCTGAGCCGCATCAGGTCGCGGCCCTCGAACAGGATCGCGTCGGCCCGCTGCGCCGCCGGCGGCGAGGGCAGCAGCCGCAGCAGGGCGCGGCAGAAGACCGACTTGCCGCTGCCGGATTCGCCGACGATCCCGAGGGTCTCGCCGGGCCGGATCGACAATGAGATCCGGTCGTTAGCGACGACGGGCCCGCGTGCGCCGCGAAACTCGACAGTGAGATTGCGAATCTCCAGAAGCGCGCCGGGAGATGGGGTCATCGGCGCGCTCATACGAAGGTGTGGTGGCGTTCGCCGAGCCGGCGGGCGAGGCCGTCGCCGATGAGGCTCAAGGCGGTACCGGTGAAGACGATCGCGAGGCCGGGCAGCGTGCAGATCCACCAGGCCTGCAGGATGAAGTCGCGTCCTTCGGCGATCATGGCGCCCCATTCCGGGATCGGCGGCTGGATGCCGAGCCCGAGGAAGCTCAAGCCCGACACCAGCAGGATGTTGAGGACGAAATCCGACATCGAGAACACGATCGAGGAATTGATCACATTGGGCAGGCCGTGCCGCAGGATGATGCGGTTGGTGGGGAAGCCCAGCACCCTGGCGGCGGTGATGTAGTCCTTGGTGCGCTCGACCATCATCTCGGCGCGGGCGAGGCGCGCATACATGGTCCAGGCTACCAGGAACACCGAAATATAGATGTTCTGCACGCCAGGCCCGAGGATCGCCAGGATGACGATGATCAGCACCAGGAAGGGAAAGGCCATGGCGACATCGAGGATGCGCATCAGGATCGCGTCGAAGCGCCCGCCGAGATAGCCGGAATAGGCACCCAGCATCACGCCATAGATCATCGGCACATAGGTGGTGATGACGCCGATCTGGAGATCGACGCGGGCGCCATGGATCACACGGGAGAACACGTCCCGGCCCAGGCTGTCGGTACCGAAGAGGTGCGCGAAGCCTGGCGGCAGCAACACCGACTCGAAGTCCTGGAGATTCGGATCGTAGGGCGCGACCCAGGGCGCGAAGATCGCCGACAAGGCGATCAGCAGCATCATGACCGTGCCGATCTTGAGCGACAGGCTCCAGGAGCCGATCTCGCTCGCGATCGCAGCGAAGGAGTGCTGGCGAGGCGTGCTGCCGATCGATGCCATCGCTCAGCCCTTCAGCACGCGGCGATCGACCAGCATATAGCTGAGATCGGCCAGGAGATTCACCACCACGACGATGACCGCGAAGATCAGGGAGAGGCCCTGGATCACCGGATAATCGCGGAATCCGACCGAGCGCACCAGGAGCGAGCCCAGGCCCGGCAGCGAGAAGACGTATTCGACGATGACCGCGCCGCTCACCAGCCAGCTGATATTGACGGCGAGCACGGTGATGGCCGGGATCAGCGCATTGCGCAGCACATGCTTGATCAGGATGCGCCATTCCGAGAGACCCTTGGCGCGCGCCACCTCGACATAGTCGGTAGCCAGGATATCGAGCATGGAGGAGCGCAGCGACTGCACCAGGATCGGCGCCAGGAAGAGGGCGATGGTCAGGCTCGGCAGGAACATGTGATGGGCATGGCCGACCAGCCCCTCGCCGAACCCGGAGATCGGGAACCAGCCCAGCCAGAGCCCGAAGAAGAGCATCACCAGGAGCCCGATCCAGAAGGGCGGCATGGCGAAGCCGATCATGCTGCCGACTCGGATGACATGATCGGCCCAGCGGTTGCGGTAGAAGGCCGAGAGCAGAGCCAGCGGCAGGGCCAGCAGCACCGAGAGAACGGTGCTGTTGATCAGAAGCCACATCGAGGGCCAGATCTTCTCGGCCACGAGGGCCGTCACCGGCGCGTTCTGAACAATGCTGATCCCGAGATCGCCGATCGCAGCCTTGGCGACGAAATGGACATACTGGATCAGGAGCGGACGATCCATCCCGAGGCGGGTATAGATCGCCGCCACCTCCTCGTCGCTGATCCGGCCATGCATCATGATCCGGATCGGGTCGCCCGGAACCAGCTGGATCGCGAAGAAGACGAAGACCGTCACGCCCAGGATCACCGGCAGGGCGTGCAGGATTCGTTCGAGGGTGTAACGCAGGAAGATCATGGCAGCGAAACGACCGCCCCCGGGCCATCGGGCCCGAGAGCGGCGTTGTCCAAAGCGTCGGTTACGACTTCAGCCAGACTTCGCGCAGCCACCACCAGCCGACTGCGATATTGGCCCAATTCTGCACCTTGTTCTGATAGGCATTCACATAGGGCAGGAAGTTCAGCGGCACGCTATAGCCGTCGTGATAGACGATATCCTGGATCTTGGCATAGAGCTCGGCCCGCTTGGCGCTGTCATTGGTATGGCGGGCGTCGGACAGGAGCTTCACCACCTCGCCGTTCTTGTAGCGCGAGAAAAAGGCCTCGGTCGAACCGGTGCCGTCCGCTTCGAGCGTGGCCAGCTCGTCGCTGTCATTGATGTCGCTGGTGATGTAGCTCACATAGGCCTGATAGTCGCCCTTCTGCGTCATGCTGAAGGCGGTGCCGACGTCATACTCGACGATGTCGACCTTGAGCCCGGCCTGGCTCCAGCCCTGCTGCAGGATCGTGGCGATCTGACGCGAAGGCGCGTTGCCGGTATCCACCATCAGATGGATCTGGGTTCCGTCATAGCCCGCTTCCTTCACCAGCGCCTTGGCCTTCTCCAGGTCGTAGGGAATGAGCGGGACCTTGTCCGACCAGTAATTGACCTTGGGCATGAAGGAATTCGCGATCTCGCCATAGCCGAAATAGACCGCCTTCATGATCGCCTCGCGGTTGGCCGCGTAATTCATCGCGAGACGGATGCGCTTGTCGTCGATCGGCTTCTGGGCGTGGTTGAGATAGACGTAATCGAGCCGATAGGAGGGCGCCACCTCGAGGGTCACGCCATCGACCGCCTTGACCGACGCCGCCTGGTTCAACGGCACGGCGAGGATCGCGTCGAAATCGCCATTGCGCAGGCCCAGCACGCGTGAATTGCTTTCCGGCACATATTTCAGAACGACCTGGTCCAGATAGGGCATCGGCTTTCCGTCCGCGCCCTGGCGCCAGTAATACTCGTTGGGGACCAGCACGAGCTGGCTGCCGCGCTCATAGCTCTTCACCTTGAAGGGCCCGGCGCAGACCGGCGCCAGACCGAACGCCGTCGCATCCTTTTCATAGGCCGCCTTGGAGACGACCGAGGCGGAGAAGAGCGACACCGCCGAGAGCAGGGCCGCATTGGGCGATTTGAGCGTGATCGTCAGGTGGCTCTCGTCGGTCTTCTCGATCGATGCGACGGTCTCGAAGGCGAACCCGTAGGCGGCGGCCGGATCGGCCACCCGCTTCAGGGAGAACACCGCGTCCTCGACCGTGACCGGCGTGCCGTCGTTGAATTTGAGGCCCGGACGCAGCTTGAAGACATAGGTGAGCCCGTCGGCCGATACCGTCCAGGATTCGGCGAGACCCGGCTCCAGCCCCTGCCCGGTCTTGTCCGCCGCCACCAGGGGCTCGCAGATCTGGGCGATCGCATAGATCGAGCCATTGTCCGAAGGAATGAACGGATCGAGCGTCAGGGGCTCGTCCGGGCGCGCCACGGTCAGGGTGCCGCCGCGCTTGACGTCATCGGCCGAGGCCGAAGCCGCGCCGATCAGTGTGGCGAGAGCCAGCGTGGCCAAGACCACGCCCGTCGATCGTCTTCCGAGTTTCAGCATGCTGTCCTCCCTGGGCTTTTTCGTTGCAACCGTCCCTTCCACCGGGGCTGGCTGGTGTTTCATCCCAGGCATTGGCGACTATTCTGTCAACGGAAAAACATTTCCTATGAGAAAAAAGCACCGGTGCGCTATAAACCGTGAACCATGAGCACGAGCCAGAACAAGTTGCGCGCCGCGCCCCGGGAACGCCGCGAAACCGCGTTCGCTGGGCTGGAGACGCCGGCGGTCGTGATCGACCGCCCGATCCTCGAGGCCAATATCGCCCTCGGCGCCGCGATCGCGCGACAGCACAAGGTGGCGTTGCGCCCGCATATCAAGACGCACAAATCGCCTGCGATCGCGAAGCTGCAGATCTCGGCCGGCGCCGCCGGCGTCACCGCTTCCAAGACCGACGAGGCTCTCGTCTTCATCGAGGCCGGCATTCCCTCGATCACGGTCGCCTATCCGCTGGTCGATCGCGCCAAGATCAGCCGGCTGATCCGGGCTGCGAAGATAAAGGGGACCGATCTTCGGGTCGTTGCCGACAGCGCCGATGGCATCGCCGCCCTGTCGAGCGAGGCCCGGGCGCAGTCGCACCGGCTGCCGGTCTTCCTCAAGGTGGATGTCGGGCTGCATCGCTGCGGCGTGGACCCGGCGCTCCCTGCCTCGCGCGATCTCGCCTTGTTGGTGGGCCGCTCAGCGGGACTTCGGTTTGCCGGCCTCCTTTCCCATGCCGGCCATGCCTATGGCGCGGGTACGCCCGAGGGCGTGCGCCGGATCGCGGGTGAGGAACGCGGCCTGCTGCTCGGTTTCGCCGAAGACCTGCGCAAGGCCGGGCTCGAGGTGCCGGCGATCTCGGTCGGCAGCACGCCCACGGTGCTCCTCAATGACGGATTCGAGGGCCTGAGCGAAGCGCGGCCCGGCAATTACGTGTTCATGGATATGACCCAGGTCGGGCTTGGCGTGGCGCGACCCGACCAGGTTTCGCTCTGCGTGCTCGCGACGGTCGTCAGCCGCAACGACCGCTATGCGATCGTCGATGCGGGCTCGAAGGTGATGAGCTCGGATCGAGGGCCGCACGGCTCCGACAGCGTGCGCGGCTTCGGCGCCGTCTTCACGCTGGAGGAACCCGATGCGCCGGCGATGACGCTGGCGCGGCTTTCCGAGGAGCATGGCTTCGTCGAGCATGAGGGACGCGATCTCAAGATCGGATCCCGCTTGCGGATCGTCCCGAACCACTCCTGCCCGGTCGCCAATCTGACCGACCGCTTTGCCGTCATCGACGAAGCCGGCGGCATGGAGTACTGGCCGGTCGAGGGCCGAGGCTGCGTCCGCTGACGGGACGCCGGCGCCGATAACCCTATTTCGCAGACCGCGACCGGCGCTGGCCGGGCCTGGTGCGCTTGGCCGCCGGCTTTTGCCGTGAGACCTGGGTCGCGGCCTGAAGCGCCAGCGCGAGATAGCTGCGGCAGAGGCGGCGGGCATCGTTGACCGACACGGCGCCGCGATCGATCGCCTCGCGCAGCCAGAATCCGTCGATCGCCGCGAACAGGGTCGTCGCGATGTCCTTGGCGATCGGCTCCGGCATCAGCTGCTTCAGCGCGAACAGCATGTTCGACCGGTAGCGCCGGTTGATCACCCGTTGCACTTCCGCCAGCCGCGGGTTGGTCTGCATATAGAGCCAGGCGGCCGTCCAGGCGACCATGGCCCCCGGCCGGAAATGCTCCGCCTCGAAGCAGGCATCGATGATCGCATGCATGCGCGCGAGCGGCGACGGGTCGGCCTTGAACCGGATCAGGATCGATTCCGCGATCGCCTTGGCGAGGCTGCGGAGCGTCGCCTCCAGGAGCTCGGTCTTGCCGTCGAAATAATGGCTGACGAGGGCCGGCGACATGCCGGCCTGGGCCGCGATATCCGCGAGCGTGATGTCGGCAAGACCCTTGACCGCGATCGTGTCGATCGTCGCCTGGATCAGCTCGTTGCGTCGGTAGTCGCGAATCTTCAGTCGCACCATGCGCCATTCTCTCAGATCGAATTCCGCCGCGACTGTGGCAGATTTTGATCGATAAACCAATATTTTTTATCTGAACCAACTTCTCATTTGACTCATCGAAGCCGCGTGAGTCAGGCTCGCGGCCGATGCCTGGGAACGCCGCCAATGAAGCGGCGCCCGGCGGCGGTGACGATGTCTCAGGGGGCTGGCTCGGAATGCCGATACTCAAGATGGCGGCGGCGGATCTCTTCTATATCCAGCGCGGCTCGGGTCCCGATGTCGTGTGGGTCCCCGGCGGCGACAATATCGCCGCCGACTGGGAGGACCAGTTCCTCGCCTTCGAGGAGACCCATCGCAACACCTCGTTCGATCCGCGCGGCGCCGGGCAGACCATCTCGCATCGTCCACCGCCCTGGAGCATCGCCGACCTCGCGGCCGATTGCGCCGAGCTGATCCGGGCGGTCTGCAAGCCACCGGTCATCGTCGTCGGCCTCTCCATGGGCTCGCTCATCACGCTGCAGCTCGCGATCGACTATCCCGAGCTCGTCCGCTGCGCCGTTCCGATGGGGACGCTCGCGCGCTCCAGCGGCTTCCTGCGCGACTGGATGATCGCGGAGGTGAAGTTCCGCGAGGGTGGCGGACGCCTCACCAAGGAATTCGCCGTCGCCCATTATGGCGCCTTCATGTATCCGTCCGAGGTGCTGGGCGACGAGACGTTGTGGAACAAGGTCCGCGGCTTCGTCGAGCGCAGCTATGGCGAGCGCGAGGGCGAGTTCCTCGCCGCCCAATGGCAGGCCTGCATCGATTTCGACGTGGTCGACCAGTTGCCGAACTGCCGCGTGCCGATCCATGTCATTGCCTTCTCGCAGGATATGCAGGCGCCGCCGAGCCACGGCAAGCTGGTGGCCGACCTGGCACCGGAAGGCCATTTCCACCTGCTCGAAGGTCTGGGCCATCTCTCCATGGCGGGCCATCGCCCCGAACAGGTGAACGACCGGATCCGCGCCATCCTCTGCAGCTTCCGTTAGGGCGGGCGCGGCCGGTGCCCCTCCTTCGCCAACCGGACTTGTGAGGTCGGATATGGATATCAGCCGGACGGCGGTCATCGCCGTCGATTTCCAGCGGGAATGCATCGAGGCCGAAGGCGCCTGGCCGATCTACAACAAGGATTCGCTGCTGGAGAATGCGGCGACGGCGCTCGCCGCCTGCCGGCGCGCCGGGCTTCCGATCATCTACACCCAGCATTGGCTCGATCCCCGCGGCCATGACGCGCTGCGCTTCGAGCCGCGCCGCAACGGCCGGCCGATGCACAGCGTCGCGGGCGATCCGATGGCCGAGATCCATCCGGCGCTGGCGCCCACGCCCGACGACATCATGATCCGAAAACAGCGCTGGACGGCGTTCTACGGCACCAATCTCGAGCTGACGCTGAACCAGATGGACATCGAGCATCTCGTCATGCTGGGCGTCTGGACCGAGGCCTGCTTCGAAACCACCGTCTGGGACGCGATCTGGCGCGATTACCGCATCACCATCGTCAAGGATGCCTGCGGCACCGCGACCGAGCTCATGCATATGACCTCGATCCTCGATCTCGCCAACTGGCTCTATGGCGGCAGCATCATTAAGGCCAGTGAGCTGGCCAAGGCCCTGGCGAAGAAGCCCTACCGCGCCTGGCAGTTCGAGACGCCCTCGGCGTTCCCTTACACGCTCGAAACCGTTCGCGACATGTATGACTCGATATAGGGAGGCAACAATGACAATGAGAAAAATCAATCGTCGCGCCTTTATCAAACATTCCCTGGCCCTGCCGCTGATCGCCGGTGCCGCCTCGATGGCGGCGCCGCTGCGCAAGGCGTCGGCCGCGATCGAGCTGCGGCTCCTGACCTGGGAGGGCTATGCCGAGGACGCCTGGGTCAAGGATTTCGAAGCGGCCAACAATGTCACGGTCGCCAAGACCTATGTCGGCTCGAACGACGAGTACATGGCGAAGCTCGCGGCCGGTGGCAATGGCTACGATCTGGTCGTGATCGTGAGCTCGCTCGCCCAGCGCGCCATCAAGGCCGGGTTCGTCGAGGCCATCGACCCCTCGCTCATCCCCAATATCGGCCAGCTCTATGACCGGCTGCAGCGCGCGACCTTCGATGTCGATGGCAGCAAGCTCTATGGCGTCCCGACCTTCCTGGCGATCTCG
Source organism: Hypericibacter sp. (assembly GCF_050729195.1). Taxonomy (NCBI): domain Bacteria; kingdom Pseudomonadati; phylum Pseudomonadota; class Alphaproteobacteria; order Rhodospirillales; family Dongiaceae; genus Hypericibacter; species Hypericibacter sp. The sequence continues at coordinate 728 of NZ_JBOHKS010000187.1, read as the reverse complement.
CCGGTGACGGTGAATGCCGAGGTGATCCCGACCGGTGACGATTTCGGGCTGCTGTTCGACGAGAAATACAAGGGCAAGCTCGCCATGTGGGACGACGTCTCCACCATCGGCGATGTCGCCTCTTATATGGGCTATGAGAACATCTGGGATCTGCCGGACAAGGATCTGGACGCGGTCAAGGCCAAGCTCCTGGCGCAGAAGCCGCTGATCCGCACCTACTGGTCGCAGGCCGGCGAGGCGATCGACCTTTTCACCAACCGCGAGATCGTCGGCACCAACTCCTGGAGCTACATCACCGCCACGCTCAAGACCCAGGGCTTCCCGATCCGCGAATTCGTCCCCGCCCGGCCCGTGGGCGCGGTCGATTCCCACTTCGTGGTGAAGGGGACGCCCAACCGCGAGATCGCGCATAAATTCATCGATCACATCATCAGCGCCCAGGCCCAGGCCAAGATCGCCGAGGTCACCGGCTACACGCCGACGAACCCGCATTCCAAGGAATTCATGGCTCCGGACGTCTGGAAGAACCTCAATCTCGACCAGGGTCTGGCGATCCTCTCCAAGCTGCAGTTCTGGGAGGACATTCCGCGCCGGAACAAGTATCTGGAAGTGCTAAACGAGGTGAAGGCCGGCTGATCCGAGGGGCGCCGGCACGGATTCGATAACCGCAAAAGAGGCGGCAAGCCAGGGTGAGCGTTGCGTTACCGGCTGACAGGGCGTTGCGGCGC
>NZ_JBOHKS010000186.1:0-8214 GCF_050729195.1 Hypericibacter sp. | reverse complement strand
GAATATCCCCAAACAACAAGCTCTCACCCTCGGCAAAATCACACCGAAGACCTTGAATCATATTTACATCCATTCCGGAATCACTTCCGTGAATGCCGTAGCCCGCAAGGGGAGGGGGCTGGAAATTAGAAATCACATCGCATTCTCGAAATGGGGAGGAGCTAGAAAATACAAACCACGCCCTCTCCCCTTGCGGGAGGGGGTAGGGGGAGGGGCCGCCTTCACCGTTTCGTCAGCGTCCGCCCCACAGCGTCCGCCCAGCCGGCGAGTTTCTGGCGGCGCATCTTCTCGTCCATGGCGGGGAGGAAACGCCGCTCGAGATGCCAGTTGCGGGCGAGCTCGTCGAGGCCGGGATAGATCCCGGCCTGCATGCCGGCGAGATAGGCGGCGCCCAGCGCGGTGGTCTCGAGGATCCGCGGCCGGTCCACCGGCGCGTTCAGCGTGTCGGCCAGACATTGCATGGTCCAGTCGGAGGCGACCATGCCGCCATCGACGCGCAGGACCGAGCTGGCCGACTGCGCCTCGGGCCAGTCGGCGCGCATGGCTTCGAGCAGGTCGTGGGTCTGGAAGCAGACGGCTTCGAGCGCGGCCCGTGCGATCTCGGCCGGACCGGTCGAGCGGGTGAGCCCGAAGAGCGCGCCGCGCGCCTCGGCATCCCAATAGGGCGCGCCTAGCCCCACGAAGGCCGGCACCAGATAGACCTGCTGGTTGAGATCGGCCGCTTCCGCCAGCACGCCCGATTCCGCGGCATTGGCGATGATCTTGAGACCGTCGCGCAGCCATTGCACCGCGGCACCGGCAATGAAGATGGCGCCCTCGAGCGCGTAGGTCCGCTTGCCCTCGAGCTGATAGGCGACCGTCGTGAGAAGACGATTCTTCGAGACAACCGCGCGGCGGCCGGTGTTGAGCAGCGCGAAGCAGCCCGTGCCATAAGTCGATTTGATCATGCCGGGCTTGAAGCAGGCCTGGCCGACCACGGCCGCCTGCTGGTCGCCGGCGATGCCGAGGATCCGGATCGGCGCGCCGAAGAAGTCCGACAGGGTCGCGCCGAAATCGGCGGCACTGTCCCTGACCTCGGGCAGCAGCGAGCGCGGCACGCGGATGAGATTCAAGAGTTCATCGTCCCAGTCGCCGCGATGAATGTCGTAGAGCAAGGTGCGCGAGGCGTTGGTCGCGTCGGTCGCATGGGCGGCACCGCCGGTCAGGCGCCAGAGCAGCCAGCTATCGACGGTGCCGAAAGCGAGCCGGCCCTTGGCCGCGAGATCGCGCGCGCCCGATACATGGTCGAGGATCCAGGCGATCTTGGTGCCGGAGAAATAGGGATCGAGGATGAGGCCGGTCTTGGCCGAGACCATCGGCTCATGGCCGGCGTCCCGCAATCCCGCACAGATCTCGGCGGTGCGCCGGTCCTGCCAGACGATGGCGCGATGGATGGCACGGCCGCTGGCACGGTCCCACACCACCGTGGTCTCGCGCTGGTTGGTGATGCCGATACCGGCGATATCGCGGGGCCCCAGGCCCGCCTTGGCGATCGCCGCCTGACAAACCGCGAGCGTGCTGTTCCAGATATCCTCCGGCTCATGCTCGACCCAGCCGGAGCGCGGGAAATGCTGCTGGAACTCCTCCTGCGCCACGGCCACCACATGCTGGTGCGAATCGAACAGGATGGCCCGGCTCGAGGTGGTGCCCTGGTCGATGGCGAGAATATGGCTGGCCATGGTCTTCCCTCTGCCCTTCCCCCTCGCGGGTCTCTATCGAACGCGAAGCCTGCGACAGGGGGACATCATAAGCAATATGGCCCGGGGATCTTCATCCCCGGGCCATTGCCGCCGCGCCGTCAGGTCGATGGATGACGGCGAAACGATTACTGCTGCTTCGCGGCCGCCCAGGTCTTGATCAGCTCGTCATAGTCGATCGTCTGACCCGGACCCTTCTCGTCCGCAAGCTTCGGCACGGGCGCGCCGGGCTGGTCGAACCAGTACTTCGCGTCCTTCTTCTCGTTCAGCTTCGGCCCGCAATCGCCCTGGACGCCGGCCTTCTCGAGACGTTCGAGCACCTTGTCCTGGGCTTCCGCGAGCGCGTCCATCGCCTCTTGCGGCGTCTTCGCGCCGGAGCTGGCGTCGCCGATGTTCTGCCACCAGAGCTGCGCCAGTTTCGGATAATCGGGCACGTTCACGCCGGTCGGCGTCCAGAGCAGGCGGGCCGGCGAGCGATAGAACTCGATCAGGCCGCCGAGCTTAGGCGCGCGGTCGGTGAAGGACTTGTCCCAGATGTCGCTTTCGCGAATGAAGGTCAGGCCCACATGGCTCTTCTTCAGGGTCACGGATTTGGAGATCACGAACTGACCATAGAGCCAGGCCGGCTTCATCCGCTCGAGCGGCGTCGACTTCAGCAGGGTCCAGGAACCGCAATCCTGATAACCCAGCTTCATGCCTTCCTGCCAATAGGCACCGTGCGGCGACGGGGCCATGCGCCATTTCGGCGTGCCGTCGCTGTTCATCACCGGCAGACCCGGCTTCACCATGTCGGCGGTGAAGGCCGTGTACCAGAAGATCTGCTGCGCGATGTTGCCTTGGGCGGGAACCGGACCGGCCTCGCCGAAGGTCATGCCGGCCGCTTCCGGCGGGGCGTATTTCTTCAGCCACTCGACATATTTCGTGACCGAATAGACCGCGGCGGGCCCGTTCGTATCGCCGCCGCGGGCGACCGAGGAGCCGACCGGACGGCAGCCTTCCATGCGGATGCCCCATTCGTCGACGGGCAGGCCGTTGGGAATGCCCTTGTCGCCGGAGCCGGCCATCGACAGCCACGCATCGGTGAACCGCCAGCCGAGCGACGGGTCCTTCTTGCCGTAATCCATATGGCCATAGACGCGGACGCCGTCGATGGTCTTCACCTTGTCGGTGAAGAACTCGGCGATGTCCTCATAGGCCGACCAGTTGACCGGCACGCCCAGATCGTAGCCATAGGCCGCCTTGAACTTGGCCTTCATGTCCGGATTGGTGAACCAGTCGTAGCGGAACCAATAGAGGTTCGCGAACTGCTGGTCGGGGAGCTGATAGAGCTTGCCGTCCGGCGCGGTGGTGAAGGACTTGCCGATGAAGTCGTTGATGTCGAGCATCGGATCGGTGACGTCCTTGCCGTCGCCGACGATGAAATCACTGATCGGAACCGTCTGCTTGTAGCGGAAATGCGTGCCGATCAGATCGGAGTCGTTGATGTAGGCGTCATAGACGTTCTGGCCGGTCTGCATCTGGGTCTGCAGCTTCTCGACCACATCGCCTTCCTGGATGATGTCGTGCGTGATGTTGATGCCGGTGATCTCGTTGAAGGCCGGCGCCAGCGTCTTCGACTCATAGGAATGCGTGGTGATGGTCTCGGACACCACCTTGATGTCCATGCCCTTGAAGGGCTGAGACGCCTTGATGAACCATTCCATCTGGGCCATCTGCTGGTCCTTGCCCAAGGTCGAGGGCTGGAACTCGTTGTCCACCCACTTCTTGGCGGCATCCATCTGATCGGCAAATGTCAGGCGCGGACGGATGATCGTCGCGGCCGCGATGGCCGCCGTCCCTGCCAAAAATTGTCTACGCTTCATGTTGTCCTCCCAAAGTCGTCATGCTGCAGGATTGCAACGCGTTTGCATTGATGTCGGCACAGCGGTGGGGCCCCGGCCGATCTTCGTTGATTGACGCACTTGATCCATCCACTGGCGCCGACGGCTTTCGACGCCGACACCCTCTTACGCACCATGGCTTTCCTCCCAGGCTCTATGTCTTGCAAAGCAGGTTGAAGCTCAGGAACGTCCAGCAATCGACGGCGTGTCGCCCTTTTTGAGGGGGCGCGCGCGCCGCTCAGACCCAGCGAAACACGCAGAGCGCGTAAAGCAGGGAAATTCCAAGGGCCCACCACAGTGTCGGGCCGACCAGCCCGAGCCAGGCGAGATTGATGAAGGCGGCGCCGAGGAGCGACACGAACAGCCGGTCGCCGCGCGTCGTCTCGAAACGCAGGATGCCGATCCGCGGCGCGCCGCCGGGACGGCGGATCTCCCAGACCGTCATCCCGACCAGGATCAGGAAGATCACGATGAAGAAGGCCGCGGTCGGCCAGGTCCAGGCCATCCATGAGAGCGGGGTCATGGTCGCGTTCCCTCCCTAGACCCGGCCCAGGGCAAAGCCCTTGGCGATGTAGTTGCGCACGAACCAGATCACGATGGCGCCGGGCACGATGGTGAGGATGCCGGCCGCCGCGAGCACGCCCCAATCGATACCCGCAGCCGACACCGTCCGGGTCATGACGGCCGCGATCGGCTTGGCATTGGTGGTGGTGAGGGTGCGGGCGAGGAGCAGCTCGACCCAGGAGAACATGAAACAGAAAAAGGCGGTGACGCCGATGCCGCTGGCGATGTTCGGTACGAAAATCTTGACGAAGAAGCGCGGCCAGGAATAGCCGTCGATATAGGCGGTCTCGTCGATCTCGCGCGGCACGCCGGACATGAAGCCTTCCAGGATCCAGACCGCGAGCGGCACGTTGAAGAGGCAATGGGCCAGCGCCACCGCGATATGGGTGTCGAACAGGCCGATCGCCGAATAGAGCTGGAAGAAGGGCAGCGCGAAGACCGCGGGCGGCGCCATGCGGTTGGTCAGGAGCCAGAAGAAGAGATGCTTGTCGCCGGTGAAGCGGTAGCGCGAGAAGGCGTAGGCCGCGGGCAGCGACACCGTCACCGAGATGACGGTGTTCATCACCACATAGATGGTCGAGTTGATATAGCCCGAATACCAGGACTTGTCGGTGAGGATGGTCAGGTAGTTCTCGAAGGTGAAGGTGCGCGGCCAGAGCGAGTAGGTGGAGAGGATCTCCTCGTTGGTCTTGAGGCTCATATTGAGGAGCCAGTAGATCGGCAGCAGCAAAAACAGGATGTAGAGCGCCGGGATCAGCCAGGCGAGCCCACGCCGCTCATGCCGCTTCTTCGGGATTGCCGTGGTCATCGCCCACCTCGCTCGATAGCGCGTCGTCCCATGGTCATGCGTCCTTCTGCCCGGCGTTGGTCATCACCGTGTAGAACACCCAGGACAGCAGCAGGATGATCAGGAAGTAGATGAGCGACATCGCGGCCGCCGGCCCGAGATCGAATTGCCCGATCGCCATCTTCACCAGATCGATCGACAGGAAGGTCGTCGAATTGCCCGGGCCGCCGCCGGTCAGGACGAAGGGCTCGGTATAGATCATGAAGCTGTCCATGAAACGCAGCAGCACGGCGATCAGCAGCACGCGGTTCATCTTGGGCAGCTGGATATGACGGAAGATCGCCCAGCGCGAGGCGCCGTCGATGCGGGCCGCCTGATAGAAGGCGTCGGGGATCGAGCGCAGGCCCGCATAGCAGAGCAGCACGACCAGGCTGGTCCAGTGCCACACATCCATGACGACCACGGTGATCCAGGCCGCGATCGGCTCCTGGGTGTAGTTGTAGGGGATGCCCAGCATGTCGACGGCACGGCCGAGCAGGCCGATATCGATGCGCGCGAAGATCTGCCAGATGGTCCCGACCACGTTCCAGGGAATCAGCAGCGGCAGAGCCATCGCCACGAGGCAGAAGGAAACACCCCAGCCTTTGCGCGGCATGGCGAGCGCGATGACGATGCCCAGCGGAATCTCAACGATGAGGATGATCCCGGAGAACAGGAACTGCCGCCACAACGCCTCGAAGAAGCGATCCGAGGCAAGCAGCTCCTGGAACCATTCGAGGCCGGCCCAGAAGAACTCGTTGTTGCCGAAGGTGTCCTGGACCGAATAATTCACCACGGTCATGAGCGGGATGACGGCGCTGAACGCCACCAGCGCCACCACCGGCAGGACCATGAACCAGGCGCGCTGGTTGACGGGCTTGTTGTCGCTCATGCCGCCGCCCCGGCCAGCAGATGGCCGTCGAGATAGATATGGGTGTGACGCGGCGAGAAGGTGATCCGCGCCTGCGAGCCGTCGAAACGCGAGTCTTCGGTCGCCATGACATTGAGCGCATGGCCGGCGAGATCGACCCGCGCGATCTTGTAGCGACCGATATTGTCGATGCGCCGGACCTGGACCGGCAGTCCCTGCCCGTTGTTGGAAAGGGTGATGTATTCCGGCCGCACACCGAGCTCGACCTTGCCGCCCTGGGCCGGCGGCGCATAGCGCGCGTTCAGGCGGATCTCATGACCCGCGACCAGCGCCCTGTCGCCGCGGACCTCGCAGGGGATCACGTTCATGCCGGGCGAGCCGATGAAATAGCCGACGAAGGTATGGGCCGGCCGCTCGAACAGCTCCTCGGGCGTGCCGATCTGCACCACGCTGCCCTCGAACATGACGACGACCTTGTCGGCGAAAGTCATCGCCTCGGTCTGGTCGTGGGTCACATAGACCATGGTGAAGTTGAGCCGCTTATGCATGAGCTTGAGCTGCGAGCGCAGCAGCCATTTGAGCTGCGGGTCGATGACGGTCAGCGGCTCGTCGAACAGGATGGCGTTGACGTCGGCGCGGACCAGGCCGCGGCCGAGCGAGATCTTCTGCTTGCTGTCGGCGGTGAGGCCGCGCGCCTTGCGGCCGAGGATGGGCCCGAGCTCCAGCATCTCGGCCACCTCGCGCACGCGCGCCGCGATCTGCGCCTGCGGCACGCCGCGGTTCTGCAGCGGGAACTCCAGGTTTTCCTGCACGGTCATGGTGTCGTAGATGACCGGGAACTGGAACACCTGGGCGATGTTGCGCCGCTCGGTTTCGAGCTCGGTCACGTCCTGGCCGTTGAAGAGGATGCGCCCCTCGGTCGGCGTGACCAGGCCGGAGATGATGCTGAGCAAGGTGGTCTTGCCGCAGCCCGAGGGCCCGAGCAGCGCATAGGCGCCGCCATCCTCCCAGGTGTGGTTGAGCGTCTTGAGGGCGTAGTCCTGGGGCCCGCGCGGATGGGCGCGGTAGGAATGGGCCAGATTCTGGAGTTCGATGCGCGCCATGGCCGCTGTCCTCCCTCCTACGAAGCCACCGCGGGCGCCGAGACCAGCGCGCCGTCGGGGCGAAACACGAAGAACCGGTTGGGGTCGAGGTAGATCTCGATGTCGCTCTCGACCTCGAGCCGGCGCACGCCATGGACCAGCGCCACCCAGCGCCCGCCCGGCCAGTCCACATGGACGAAGCTCTCCGAGCCGGTGATCTCGGAGACGGCGACGCGGGCGCGCACCGCCATGGCACCGGAGGCCGGCCGGTCGAGCAACACATGGTTCGGGCGCACGCCGATGATGTAGTCGCCATCCGCGAGCGCCGCGAAGGGACCGCTCACCGGCAGCTGGATGTTGCCTGGCCATTGCAGCGCGCTGCCGCGCTTGGTGACCCGGACCTCGTTCATCGGCGGATCGGAGAAGACCTGGGCCGTGCGCAGCGTGTTGGGCCGGCGATAAAGCTCGATGGTCGGGCCGAACTGCGTCACCTGGCCTTGATTCAGGGTTACGGTGCTGCCGCCCAGCAGCAGCGCCTCGGAGGGCTCGGCCGTCGCATAGACGAAGATCGCCTGCGAGCCGGCGAAGACGCGCGGCAGCTCGTTGCGCAGCTCTTCGCGCAGCTTGTAGTCGAGATTGGCGAGCGGCTCGTCGAACAGCACCAGCTCGGCACCCTTGGCGAGCGCGCGGGCGATCGCGGTGCGCTGCTGCTGGCCGCCCGAGAGCTCGAGCGGCGTGCGGTCGAGCATGCCCTCGAGGCGCATCAGGGCCGCGACTTCCTTGACCTTGCGCTCGATCTCGGCCCGCGGCCTGCCGGCGACGCGCAAGGGGCTGGCGATGTTCTCGTAGACGCTCAAGGTCGGGTAGTTGATGAACTGCTGATAGACCATCGCGACATTGCGCTTGCGGACATCGACACCGGTGACGTCCTGGCCGCGCCAGAGCACGCGGCCGGAGGTCGGCTTGTCCAGGCTGGCCATCATTCGCATCAGGCTGGTCTTGCCCGAGAGCGTGGGGCCGAGCAGCACATTGAGCGTGCCGGGCTCGAAGACCAGCGAGATGTCGGCGAGATGAGTTTCGTTGCCGACCCGCTTGGTGACCTTCTGCAGCTCGAGCGTCATGGCGCGCCGCCCTTCTAGGCCGCCGGCGCGCGATTGAGATCGCGCCGGGTTGCGAACCACGCCTCGAGCGCCTTGGCGCCGTCGGCTCCGATATGAAGACCGAGCTTGGAGCGCCGCCACAGCACATCCTGGGC
>NZ_JBOHKS010000185.1:0-6158 GCF_050729195.1 Hypericibacter sp. | reverse complement strand
GCGCCGGCCGCAACTGGGTTTAAAATCTTCCCTCATGGCGGGCCGGGACATTGCTCGCGAACAGGGGAATACGGGCGGGAATCTGATCGATGATCAAACGCATGCTCATCATGCTGGTGCTGGTGGTCGCGGTGTTCGGCGGCTTGGGCGGCATGAAATACGCGCAGATCAAGCAAGCCATGTCGAAGATGGGACCGCCGCCGCCGGCGGCCGTCTCGACCGTCGTGGCCGCTTATGACGACTGGCAGCCGCAGCTGGAAGCCGTCGGCAGCCTGCGCGCCGTCAATGGCGCGGATCTTGCCTTCGAAGTCCCCGGCATCGTCGAAGAAATCCATTTCAATTCCGGCGACGAGGTCAAGGCCGGCACCGTACTGCTCAAGCTGCGTGACGACGAGGATGTCAACAAGCTCCATTCGCTTCAGGCGGTGGTGGATCTCGCGGTCATCACCTATCAGCGCGGCATCAAGCAGCTGCCATCGCAGACGATCAGCCAGGCGGCCGTCGATGCCGACAAGTCGGAGCTCGACGCCGCGCGTGCCAATGTCGCCGAGCAGCAGTCGCTGATCGACAAGAAGGTGATCCGCGCGCCGTTCGACGGGCGGCTCGGCATCCGGGCGGTCGATCTGGGCCAGTATCTCGCCGCCGGTACGATCGTTGTGACCCTGCAGTCGCTCGACCCGATCTATGTGGATTTCTTCCTGCCACAGCAGGCGTTGGAACAGATTCGCATCGGCCAAGCCGTCACTGCCAATGTCGACACCTACCCTGGGCAAGGTTTCCCCGGCGAGATCGCCGCGATCGAACCCAAGGTCGACTCCGCAAGCCGCAATGTCCGCGTGCGCGCCGCGCTCAAGAACCCCGACCATAAGCTGTTGCCCGGTATGTATGCGACCGTCGATATCGCGACCGGGGAGCCGCAGCGCTACGTAACGCTGCCGCAGACCTCGATCACCTTCAATGCCTATGGCAACACCGTCTATATCGTGGACAAGGGTCAGCCCGGCGCGGACGGGCAGCAGCAACTGATCGTGCGCCAGAGCTTCGTCAAGACCGGCGAGACGCGCGGCGACCAGGTCGTCATTCTGGAAGGCGTCAAGGAAGGCGAGACGGTGGTGACCTCGGGCCAGCTCAAGCTGCGCAACGGGGTGCCCGTGGCGATCAACAACTCGGTGCAGCCGAGCTCCGACGCGGCGCCGGCACCGGTCGGCTACTAGACTTCGACCAGCACCCGAGCAGCGACTGTCATCATGAAATTCACCGATATCTTCATCCGCCGTCCGGTGCTGGCCACCGTGGTCAGCCTCCTGATCCTGGTGCTGGGGCTGCGCGCCGTGGGCTCCCTCCCGGTTCTCGAGTTCCCGCGCACCGAGAACGCGATCGTGACGGTCTCGACCGCCTATTACGGCGCCGATCCCGACGTGGTGGCGGGCTTCATCACGACGCCGCTCGAAAACGCGATCTCGCAGGCGAACGGCATCGACTACATGACCTCGGTCAGCCAGAGCGGCGTCAGCACGATCACCGTGAATCTGCGGCTCAATTACGATTCCAACAAGGCGCTGACCGAGATCAACACCAAGGTCAATTCGGTGCTGAACCAGCTGCCGCCCGAATCGCAGCAGCCGGTGCTGTCGGTGAAGGTCGGCCAGACCATCGACGCCATGTATATCGGCTTCAGCAGCAAGGTACTGTCGCCCAACCAGATCACCGACTATCTGCTGCGCGTGGTGCAGCCCAAGCTGCAATCGGTGCCGGGCGTGCAGACCGCCGAGATGATCGGCGCCAAGAACTTCGCGCTGCGCGCCTGGCTCGACCCGCAGAAGCTCGCGGCCTATGGCCTGACCGCGGCCGACATCAGCAAGTCGCTCTCACAGAACGATTATATCTCCAGCCTCGGCACGACCAAGGGCCAGATGGTGCAGGTCGACCTGACCGGCGCCACCAGCCTGCATACGGTCGAAGACTTCAAGCGCCTGGTGATCAAGCAGGAGAACGGCGCCATCGTCCGCCTGGATGACGTGGCGCATGTCATGCTGGGCTCGGACGATTACGAGACCGAGGTCGGGTTCGACGGCGAGAAGGCGGTCTATATCGGCATCCAGGTGGCGCCTACGGCCAACCTGCTCGACGTCATCAGCGGCGTGCTCAAGGTCTTCCCTGAGATCCAGGCCCAGCTGCCGCAAGGCCTCGAAGGCAAGGTGATCTACGACTCCACCAAGTTCGTGAACAGCTCGATCCATGAGGTGATCCGGACCCTGGTCGAGGCGCTGCTCATCGTGACGCTGGTTGTGTTCCTCTTCCTGGGATCGCCGCGTTCGGTCTTCATCCCGGTCATCGCGATTCCGCTGTCCTTGATCGGCACCTTCACCATGATGCTGGTCTTCGGCTTCTCCATCAATCTGCTGACCCTGCTGGCGCTGGTGCTGGCGATCGGCCTGGTGGTGGACGACGCCATCATCGTCGTCGAGAACGTCAACCGCCATCTCGAAGAGGGCATGACGCCCTTCGCGGCCGCGATCCAGGCTGCGCGCGAGCTGGGCGGGCCGATCATCGCCATGACCATCGTGCTGATCGCCGTCTATGTGCCGATCGGATTCCAGGGCGGCTTGACCGGCGCGCTCTTCACCGAGTTCGCCTTCACGCTCGTCGGCGCCGTGACCGTCTCCGCCATCGTCGCCCTGACCCTCACGCCGATGATGAGCTCCCGCCTGCTCAAGGCCCATTCCGCCGACCGCAGCGGCTGGCAGGAGCGGCTGTCGGATTTCATCGACCGCGTCTTCGAGGGGGTTCGGCGGATCTATCAGAACCTGCTTCACGGCAGCCTGGATTATCGGCCCGTGACGGTGGTCTTTGCGCTGTTTGTGCTGGCCAGCATCTATGTCTTCTATTCCTTCTCGCAATCCGAATTGGCGCCGCAGGAAGACCAAGGCGTCGTCATCACACTCTCGACGGCCGCTCCCAACTCGACCCTGCAGCAGCGGCAGCTCTATGCGCGGGAGGTCTACAAGACCTTCGCCGGCCATCCCGAGACCGATCACGTGTTCCAGCTCGACGTGCCGGGCCAGTCGATCGCGGGCATGGTGCTGAAGCCCTGGGACGAGCGCACACGCGGCGCCAACGAGCTGCAGTTCACGGTGCAGAACCAGCTGCATAGCATTGCCGGTATCAATGTGGTGGCGTTCCAGCCCCCGCCCCTGCCCGGCGGCATCGGCCTGCCGGTCCAGTTCGTGATCGGCACCACCCAGCCCTTTGCGCAGCTCAATGAGGTGGTCCAGGCCTTCATGCAGACCGCGCTGCAGAGCGGCAAGTTCCTCTTCCTCGATACCGACCTCAAGATCGACAAGCCGCAATCGACGGTGACGATCGATCGCGACAAGGCGGCCCAACTCGGGCTTACCATGAGCGATGTCGGCAGCGCGCTGGCCTCGATGCTGGGCGGCGGCTATGTCAATTACTTCAGCCTCGACGGCCGCTCCTACAAGGTCATCCCGCAGGTGCAGCAGAGCTCGCGCCTGAATGCGGACCAGGTGCTGAATTACTACATCCGCGCCGCGGACGGCAGCTCGGTTCCGCTCTCGACCATCGCCAGCATCACCACCAAGACGGTGCCGCAGTCGCTGAACCACTTCCAGCAGCTCAACGCGGCCATCATCCAGGGTGTCGCCTTCCCGGGCGTGACCACCGGCGACACCGTGAAGTTCCTGCAGGACTACGCCAAGATCAACCTGCCCCAGGGCTACTCGATCGATTACGGCGGACAGTCGCGCCAATACGTCCAGGAATCGAGCGGCTTCATCGTCACTTTCGCCTTCGCGCTCATCATCATCTTCCTGGCGCTGGCGGCGCAGTTCGAGAGCTTCCGCGATCCGCTGATCATCCTGGTCTCGGTGCCGATGTCGCTGGCGGGCGCGCTCGCCTTCATCTTCCTCAGCGTCGGCGGCGCCACGCTCAATATTTATACCCAGGTGGGCCTGGTGACCCTCATGGGCCTGGTCAGCAAGCATGGCATTCTCATCGTCGAGTTCGCCAACGACCTGCAGCGCCAGGGGCGCAACAAGCGCGAAGCGATCGAGATGGCGGCGGGGATCCGGCTGCGCCCGATCCTCATGACCACCGCCGCCATGGTGCTGGGCGTGATCCCGCTGTTGATGGCGACCGGTGCCGGCGCCGTGTCGCGCTACAGCATGGGTCTCGTGATCTCGAGCGGCATCGCCATCGGCACGCTCTTCACCCTCTTCGTCGTCCCGGCCTTCTACATGCTGCTCGCGGCCGATCACTCGAAGAAGGAACTTCCCCAGGAAGAAGCCCTGGTTCCCGAACCGCAGACCTGAAGCAGGGGCGATCCCCCAATCTGCCCCTGCTGACTTGGTGACCCGGAGCCCCGAAGCGCGCTATTGCTGAGGGGCCCCGGGCTCCAACCGGGCGCCGGAACCAGCCATACCTGGCTCCGTTGGTTGGTTTTGGGAGAGGTGTACCCATTCCTGCGAAACCCATCCTGATCGGCGATATCGGCGGTACCAATGCGCGTTTCGCGCTTCTGGGCGAGACAGGCATTGGCCCCATCGACCGGCTGCGTACCGGCGATTACCCGACGCCCGAGGCCGCCATCGGTCGTTTCCTTGCAGCCCACGGGGGCTCTGCCGCGATTGGCGGCATGGCCCTGGCGGTAGCGGGGCCGGTCGAGGCCGGGCGTTGCGCGCTGACCAACAGCCATTGGGTGCTGGACACCGAAGCGCTTCGCCGCGCGTCCGGCTTGTCGTCGGTGCGGCTGGTCAATGATTTCGAGGCCACCGCCTGGTCCCTCCCAAGATTGAAGCCGGAAGACCTCGTCCCGGTCGGCGGCGGCCCTCCTGATCGCAACGCGCCCGCCCTGGCGATGGGGCCGGGCACTGGTCTCGGCGTCGCCTGCTACCTGCCGGGATCGGGACGCGCGACGGTTCTGCCGAGCGAGGGCGGCCATGCCACCATGGCAGCCTCCGATGCGCGCGAGGCGGCCGTCATCGCCGAGCTGTGGAAGCAGTTCGGCCATGTCTCGGCCGAACGGCTTCTGTCCGGCGATGGGCTCGGTCATCTCTATGGCGCCCTGGCCCGCCTGGATCAGGCCCAGGTTCCGGCGCGCACGCCCGAAGAAATCACGCAAGCGGCCCTCGATCAGAATTGCCCCCAGAGCCATGCGGCGCTGACCATGTTCTGCGCCATGCTGGGATCCGTGGCCGGCAATCTGGCCCTGACCTTCCGGGCCGCGGGCGGAATCTACATTGCCGGCGGGATCATGCCGCGTCTGACACGTTTCCTTACCGGCACCCGCTTCCGCGAACGGTTCGAGCAGAAGGGGCGCCCTCGCCCCTGGCTGGAACGCGTTCCGATCTTCGTCATCATCCAGCCCGATGCCGCGATGATCGGATTGCAGACGCTGTTGGGCGCGAGACTGACTTTGGCCCCAAGGCCTTAGTGAGGCGGAATTGAACATCCGCGAAAAACAGGCGTAGGATCGACGGACAGCGGCGAAAGCGGGCGCCGCCAGGGGGCCAGTCTCATGAATCGCGACGAGCTTGCGGCGGCGGTCGCCGAATCTCTGGGCGTTACGAAGACGGCGGCGACGAAGATCCTCGACGCGATCTTCCAGTCGATCGCCAAATCTCTCAAGGCCGGCGAAGACGTTCGCCTGGGCGACTTCGGCACCTTCCGCCTCGCCACGCGCGCCGCGCGCCAGGGGCGCAATCCGCGCACCGGCGACGCGATCGCCCTGCCCTCGCGCAAGGAACCACGCTTCAAGGCGGGCCGTGCCCTGAAGGATGCGGTCGGCGGCAATGGCGATACCGACGACCCCGGCGCCTCCCTCAGGCCGGGACGATAAGGCCCGCCATGGCCGACGATCCCAACAGAAAACCGGTTGAGGCGCCGTTGACCGAACCTCACGGGCTACAGCCCGGCAGCAAGATCGGCGAGACCGCGCCCGAGGCCGCGAACGACGCCAAGCGAAAAGCCGTCCTCGAGCAGAAGCAATTCGTCACCGGCCGGATCAGCGAGACCTGCCGCTATATCGGTTTCGGCGTGCTGGCGGTTTTCTATGCGATACAAAGCTCCGGGACGGGCTTCGCCACCAAGACCGCGGCCAAATATCCGGACCTGCTCTATGTGATGGCGGTCGCCGCCGC
>NZ_JBOHKS010000184.1:0-6452 GCF_050729195.1 Hypericibacter sp. | reverse complement strand
GACCAGCACCGCCTCGCTCGACACCAGCTTCGAATAGAAGGTGGTGTCGTCATAGGCGAGCAGGTTCTTCTTGGCCTCGATCAGGAGCGCCTTGGTCTTGGCGATCTCGTCCTCGTCGGTGGTGTTGACCGAATAGCCCAACGCCTTCTCGCCGGCTGCCATCAGCCAGCGATCGGTCGCCAGCATGGTGATGCGGCCCTTGATGTCGGCCGAGGGCTTCAGCAGATCCATCCAGCTGGTGGGCGCGGTCTTGACCAGGTCGGAACGGTAGCAGAGGCCGGTCGTGCCCCAGGCATAGGGCACCGAATGCGCGTTGCCCGGGTCATAGGCGAGCGCGCGGGCTTCGGGATAGAGGTTGGCCAGGTTCGGGATCTTGGCGGCGTCGAGCGGCGCGATCAGCTTCAAATTCTGCAGCGCCTCGACGAAGGGGCTGGAGACGAACAGCACGTCATAGCCCTTGCCGCCGCCGGCCACGACCTTGCCCATGATCTCTTCATTGGTGGCGTGGACCGACATCTCGGCCTCGATCCCGGTCTCCTTGGTGAAATTCTCCAAGAGATCGGCCGGCATATAGCCGTCCCAGTTGGAGATGACGATTTTTTCCGCGGACGCCTCGCCGCTGCCGAGCAGCAGGCCACAGGCGAAAGCAAGGCCGAACGCGGCCCTGCGGGTCAGGCGCAGTGTCATGAAACGCTCCCCGTTATGCATCCGAATCGGCCAGGTTGCGGACGAACCGGTCCTGAGCCCTCGTGGATTGGTAGTCCTTGCGGGAGCGATCATCGGGGGCGGATCGCCCCGGGGTCAACCCACCTTGGGATCGGGGTGCCGAGCCGCGCCGGTCACGGCCGGAAAGTCAGGTCCTGAAGCCTGCCCTTCAGGGCTCGGCCGCGGCGCCCGACCAGGGCGAGGCGATGTCGGTCATGCCATGATTGAGGCCGCCGCCGGGCTCGCGCATGACGACGTTGGGCGAGGCAAACAGCACCGGATGGACATCGAGCGTGCCGCGCCGCACGGCCAGCGCCGGATCGATCGCGGCCTTGACCTCGGGCGACAGGCGGTTATCGAGCGTGACGCCCGAGCCGCTGGCATCGAGGCGCGGACAATGGAGGGCCGCCTCCAGATCCATGCCGAAATCGACCAGGAAGGACAGCACCTGTGCCACGGCGGGCAGGATGCGCCGGCCGCCGGAAGCGCCCAAAGCCGCCCAGGGCTGCCCCGATTTGCGCAGGAGCGTCGGCACCATGTTGGAGAGCGGGCGTTTGCCCGGCGCCATCGAGTTGGGCCGGCCTGGGGTCGGATCGAACCACATGATGCCGTTATTGAGCATCACGCCGGTGTCTTCGAGCAGCACCTTGGAGCCGAAGCGCGACAACAGCGTCTGGGTCAGGGCGACCATATTGCCCTGCCGGTCCACCACGGAGAGATGGGTGGTGCAGGAGGCGCTCGCGGGGTTGTTGCGCGCGGCGCCATCGCCCGCATCGCCCATGGTCTGGAACCGCTCGCGATAGGCGCGGTCGAGGGCTGAGGCATAGGCGCGATAGGCGTCGGGACCGGGGCCGCGGCCGGTCCGCTCTTCCATGTCGGCGGTCAGGAACTCGAGGGTGCGGGCAAGCGTCGGGCCCGCCGTCAGGCCTCCGGGCGCGAAGACCTCGACATCGCGATAGGAAGACGCCGAGGCCGGCACCAGCCTCGCGCGATACTCGGCGAGGTCGGCCGTCGAGAGTTTGCCGCCGAGGCGCTGTATCTCGGCTGCGATGGCGCGCGCGGTCTCGCCCTCATAGAACTCGCGCGGGCCCGCCTTGGCGAGGCGCCGCAGCGTGATGTCGAGCTTGCCGAGCCCCAAGCGCGGCGGCGGACCCTCGGCTGCCGCCGGGGCCGGCGGCAGCCCGCCCGGCAGGTAAACTTTGCGCGCGCCGGCATTCTCCGAGAGCTCGCGCGCGGCGACCGCGATCGAGAGCATGGCGTACCAGTCGACCGGCAGGCCGGCCTGGGCGAGGCCGGCCGCCGGCTCCACCAGGCGGGCCCAGGGCAGCGTGGCAAAGGTTTCGTGGGCCACGCGCATGCCGTCGACCGTGCCCGGCACGCCGACCGAGAGCGGACCCTTGATGTTGCGGTCGCCCTTGACCGAGGGCCATTCGAACAGCGCCTGCGTGGTGCCGCCGGTCAGCGGATAGTCGGCGGGGTCGAGCGTCTTGGGCGCGATCATGCCGAACTCGACGCACTGCACTTCCGGGGCGCCGGCCATCGCCACCAGCATATAGCCGCCGCCGCCGATCCCGCTCATCCAGGGCTCGAGCACGCCGACCGCGAAGCCGGTCGCGATCGCCGCATCGACCGCATTGCCGCCTTCGGCCAGCACGGTGGCGCCGATCCGCGCCGCCGCCAGGCTCTGCGAGGTGACGATGCCGCCCTCGGAGGCCACCGCCTTCTTCACGAAACTGCCTTCGGGGCGATAGGGATCGAGCATGGAATTTCCTTTGAGCCGGGCACGAGGCCGAAATGGGAATGGCGGGCGACAGGTTAGCGCCTCGGAGGCCGAAAGCCAGCCGCCTACAGGTGACCGACTCCGAAAGTAAAGGTTAGACTCAGGACCACCATCACCGACCCACGGCCCCTTCCCCTTCATGAAGCGCTGGCTCGATCTCCTCATCCCCTTCGCGCTTCTGCTGGCCGCCCTGGTTCTGCGGGTGGAAGAGGGACCGGGTATCGAACGGCTCCGCAACCTCGTCTTCGACAGCTATCAGCGCTTTCATCCCCGGCCCTATGCGGACGCCGGGGTGACCATCGTCGATATCGACGAGGAGAGCCTCGCCCAGATCGGGCAATGGCCCTGGCCGCGCTCGAAACTGGCGGAGCTGGTGACGAAATTGGGCCAGCAGGGGGCCAACGCGGTAGCCCTCGACATCATCCTCGCCGAACCGGACCGCACCGGGCCGCAGAACTTGATCCGGCTCTGGTCCGACAGTCCCGACCTCGCCGCCCTCCGAGGCATGATGCTGAACCTGCCCGATCCCGATCAGGCCCTGGCAGAGGCGCTCGCCGCCGGGCCCACCGTTGTCGCTTTCGCGCTCGTGAACGAGCCGGTGCCGTCAAGCGGCCTGCTGCCCATGCCGCACATGCCTGGCGTCACGAGAGCCGGCGACGATGCGATCCGGTTCGTGCCGCGTTTCTCCGAGGCGGTCCGCGCCCTGCCGATCTTCGAGGAGGCCGCGCACGGCTACGGCGCCGTCAATACAGTGCCCGATTCGGACGGAACGATTCGACGGCTGCCGCTGCTGTTCGCTTACGGCGACAATATCGTTCCCGGCTTCACGGCGGAGACCCTCCGCGTATTCCTGGATTCCACGACCTATCAGGCCAAGGCCTCCCACGCCAACAATGTCTTCGAGTTCACCCAAAACGGGGTCTCCCTGATACGGATCGCCGGTAAGAACGGCAAAGTCATCGTGCCGACCGAGGAGAACGGTTCGATTCTTCTCTACGACACCGGTACGCAACCGAATCGCTTCGTTCCCGCCTGGCGGGTGTTCGACGGCAGCGCTGACACGAGCCGCATTGCCGGCCATATCATTCTCGTTGGCTCGACCACCGAAGGCTTGAAGGACCTCCGGTCCTCGCCGTTGAGCTCGACCATGTCGGGCGTCGAGGTCAATGCCCAGATTCTGGAACAGCTGCTCACCGGCACCTATCTGAAACGCCCCTTCTGGGCATCCGAGGTCGAGATCGTATTTCTCCTCCTCTTCGGCAGTGCGCTCATCATCATCGCGCGGCGCTTCACCGCGATCGGCGGTGCGGTCGTCGGCTTCCTCGGCAGTGCGGCCGCCATCGGCGCCTCCTGGTTCGCCTTCACCCGCTATGGCTGGCTGGTCGATCCGATCTTCCCCGTGGCCGTCGCCACCGTGCTCTATATGACGACGACCTTCCTGGGATATCTCAAAACCGAGGGCGAGAAGCGCTTCATCCGCGACGTGTTCAGCCAGATGATGTCGCCGATCCTGGTCGAGAAACTGGCGAGCCAGCCGGAGCCGCCCAAGCTGGGCGGCGAGCTGCGCGATCTCACCGTCATGTTCTCCGACCTGCAGGGCTTCACCAGCATCGCCGAAGGGCTGGCGCCGCAGGACCTCACCCGCCTCATCAACCGCTTCATGACGCCGATGGCGCGCGTGATCCAGGACGATCATGCCGGCACCATCGACAAGTTCATGGGCGACGCGATCATGGCCTTCTGGAACGCCCCGCTCGACGTGCCGGACCATCCGCGCCGCGCGGTCGAGGCGGCGCTGGGCATGCGCGAGGCCCTGCTCGCGATCAATGCCGAGCTGGCGCGCGAGGCGGCCGAGAAGGGCGAGGGCCCGATGGGCCTCGCCTTCGGCATCGGCATCAATACCGGCCCCTGCAGCGTCGGTTATATGGGCTCCGAACAGCGCAAGGCCTACACCACGATCGGCGATGCGGTGAACCTGGCCTCGCGCCTCGAAGGCCTGACCCGGCTCTACGGCGTCGATTGCGTGCTGGGCGACAGCACCGCCCAGGCGGTCCAGCCGGCGGCTGGCGCCGTCCCCGCCTTCGCGCTGCTCGAGGTCGATCTGGTCCGGGTCAAGGGCAAGCAGCGGCCGGAGCCGGTTCACGCCCTGATCGGCGACGGGAGCCAGGCCGCCAGTGGGCTCTTCCAGACCTTGGCGGCGCTGCACAGGACGATGATCCAGGCCTACCGGGCCCAGAACTGGGACGGGGCCGCGGCCGCCCTCGCCCAGCTGCATCACGAGACCGAGCGTCACTTTCCCCGGCTGATGCCGCTTTACGCCCTCTATGACCGCCGGGTTGCCGGCTACCGCCTCGCCCCGCCGGCGCAACCCTGGGATGGGGTCTATGACGCCCTGGGCAAAACCGGCTGATTTGACAGGTTTTCACCCCTCTCCTCACGTGACCTTGCCGAGTTTTCCGGGCTAGGGTGGCCGCCCAAGGCCAAGTCCCGGGGTTTCCGCCCTTGGACCAGGTGTGTTCTATTCCCGAAAACCCGCCAAAACGCCGACATAGCTGACGCCATGCAGGGAGTTGTCTCCACCGTCTTCGGATTGGCCGGGCTGTTCGTGCTGGTGAGCCTCTTGCCATCGCTCGCCCGCCGCCTGCTGCTGCCCGAAACGGTGCTGCTCGCCATGCTGGGCGTCGGGCTCGGCGTGGTGATCGAGGTCGGCCAGGCCAACCAGGGCGACCTGGCGAACGACTTCCTCACCGCGCTCAGCAATCTCGAGATCCCGGGCGACGCCTTCCTTTACATCTTCCTGCCGCCGCTGCTGTTCGAGATGGCGCTCAAGCTCGATGTGCGCCGGCTCATGGACGAGATCGTCCCGATCCTGCTGATGGCGATCGTGGCCGTGATCGTGACGGCGCTGGTCGTGGGCGCGGCCTTGTGGGAATTCACCGGCGCCGGCCTGCTGGCGGCCCTCTTGCTGGGCGCCGTGATCGCCACCACCGACCCCGCCGCCGTCGTCGGCATCTTCCGCGACATCGGCGCACCGCGGCGGCTCACGCTGCTGGTGCAGGGCGAAAGCCTCTTCAACGACGCGGCCGCCATCGCGCTCGCCAGCCTCATCGCCGGGCTCATCACCGGCAATGGCGAAGGCAGCATGGTCCACACCGTCGTGGACTTCCTGCTGGAGTTCCTGGGCGGCGCCCTCTTCGGTTATCTGGTCTCGCGGGGCGCCGCGCTGATGCTGCCGGCCCTGCGCGGCTTCAAATATGCCGAGATGACCTTCACGGTGGCGCTGGCCTATCTCAGCTTCATCGTCGGCACCCAATATCTGCATGTGTCGGGCGTGGTCGCCTGCGTCGTCGCCGGGCTGACGCTCGGCAGCAACGGCCGCACCCGGGTCACCCCGACCTCCTGGGAAAGCCTGGTCGAAACCTGGGAGCAGCTGGGCTTCTGGTCGAACTCGCTCATTTTCGTGCTGGCCGCGATGCTGGTGCCGCAGTTGCTGGCCGGCCTGGCGCCGATCGATCTCCTGCGGCTGGCTGTGCTGATCGCGGCGGCGCTCATCGCGCGCGCCGTCGTGGTCTATGGCCTGCTGCCGCCCTTGGCCGCGATGGGCCTGACCGGCAAAGTCAGCGCCGCCTATCGCGCCGTGATCGTCTGGGGCGGTCTGCGCGGGGCCGTGTCGCTGGCGCTGGCGCTGGGCGTCGCGGCCGATCCGCAACTGCCCGCAGAGACCCGCCATCTGGTGGGTGTGCTGACGACCGGCTTCGTCCTCTTCACGCTCTTCGTCAATGCGCCGACCTTGCGGCCCCTGCTGCGATTGCTGGGGCTCGACAAGCTCGGCGCCACCGAGCGCGCCTTGCGCGCCGGCGCCCTCGACCTCGCCCATGCGGAAGCCAAGACCAGGGTCGAGACCGCCGTCGCCGCCGAAGGGCTCGACCCCGCCTTGACCAAGCGCGTGTTCGACCAGATCGAGGCC
>NZ_JBOHKS010000183.1:0-16944 GCF_050729195.1 Hypericibacter sp. | reverse complement strand
GGCCTATCCGGTCGTGATCAGCCTCACCGTCGCGGGCATCTTCGGCGGCTCGCTCCTCTGGCCGCCCTCGATGGTCGAGCGGTTCGCGCGGATGAGGGAACCCGAACTGACTCCCGCGGCCGTCGCTTATCTGCGCGGCGTAACGCAGGTCTGGCTGCTGTTCCTCCTGGCCAATGCCGCCATTGCCGCGGTCCTCGGCTTGTGGGGCTCCTTGCATCTCTGGACATTATGGACGGGTCTCGTCTCCTATCTGCTGATGGGAGCCTTGTTCCTGGGCGAGCTGGCCTGGCGGCATTTCGTCAGGGCGCGCGCGTGACATCTCATTTGCTATCGCATCTCCTGCCCGAACGCCGGCGGGATCGGGATCCCGTCGCGCATCGGGGCAGCGAGGCGATCAGCTATACCCGCTTCGCCGCCGAGGCGGCCGGGCTCGCCGCCGAAGTGCGGGCCGCCGGCTGGCGCCGCGCGGCGCTCCTGGCGCAGGACAGCTACCGCTTCACGCTCGGTCTCTTCGGCCTGATGCATGGCGGTTGCGAGGTGCTGCTGCCTGCGAACCATCGGCCGGGCACGATCGAGGCGATGCGCGGCAGCTTCGACCAGCTGGTGGACGATGCAAGGCTTTCCGATGTGAGGCCCCGCGAGGATCGTCTCGATCCGCTCGAGGCCGAGAATTGCGCGCTGGCCTTCTTTACCTCGGGCTCGACCGGCATGCCCAAGCGCATCCTCAAGACCTTGGCCATGTTCGAACGCGAGGCGCAGACGCTCACCGCGCTGTGGGGCGACGCGGGCGGCGAGGTTTTTGCGACGGTCCCCCATCAGCATGTCTATGGGCTGAGCTTCAAGATCATGGCGTCCCTGGCGGCGGGGCGACCCTTTCGTGCCGAAACGCCCGAGCTTTGGGAAACCCTCCTGTCGGGCTTGAGCCCGCAGGCCGTGATCGTCAGCAGCCCGGCGCATCTGGGACGGATGTCGGGGTTGCCGGCTCTGCCGCCCAACCGACGCCCATCGCGCGTGTTCTCGGCCGGCGCCCCCTTGAGCGCCGAGGCGGCCCAGGAGGCGCGTCGTGTTCTGGGCGTTCTGCCGACCGAGATCTTCGGCAGCACAGAAACCGGCGCCATCGCCACGCGCCAGCAGGAAAGCGGGGAGACGCCCTGGCGACTGCTTCCGGGTCTCGCCATGCGCACCGACGAGAACGGTCGGTTGGACCTGCTCACGCCTTTCGTCGGTGAGGAATGGATCGAAACGGCCGATCTGGTGGCCCTGGCGGGCGACGGATTTCGCCTGCTGGGCCGTGCAGACCGGGTGGTGAAGATCGAGGGGCGGCGGGTCGATCTGAACGCCTTGGAGGAGGCCTTGATGGCTCTGCCGGAGGTTGCCGCCGCCGCGGTCCTATGGTTGCCGGAGGACGAGGGCCGGCTCGGCGCCGCGATCGTGCCCAGCGCAGAAGGACGCGCGCAGATAGCCGCACTCGGAAAATTCCGCTTTGGTCGCTTGCTGCGCGCCGGGCTTGCCGACAAGCTCGAGCCGGCGAGCGCGCCGCGCTTGTGGCGCTTTGTCGAGGCGCTTCCCTCGGCCGAGCTTGGGAAACGGCGCGACAGCGATATCCTCAAGCTGTTTGCGGACGCCCGATGAATTTGCCGCCGATCCTGGCCGAACGGAAATCCGCCGAAGGCGTGGCGTTCGACCTCGCCGTGACCGAGGAACTCGACGTGTTCCGGGGGCATTTTCCGGCGCTTCCCGTGCTGCCGGGCGTGGCGCAGGTCGACTGGGCGCTGCGGCTGGCGAAATCGCATGGCTTGATCGACCGTGACGCCGAGCTGCGGGATTTCCAGGTCAAGTTCCGCAACGTGATCCGACCGCCGCTCACCCTGACCTTGACCCTGCGCTGGGACGCCGCCAAACAGCGAATCCAGTTCGACTATCACAGCGGCGCGGTCGCGATGTCCTCGGGCCGCCTGATCATTCGGGCGGCGCTGTCTTGAGATATTGCGCCATCGTTCCCAGCCACGACCATCACGCGGTGATCGGTCGCATCGTCGATCGGCTTCGTGAGGCCGGGCTTCCCGTCTTCGTCATCGACGATGGCAGCGGTGAGCCCGCGCGGTCCGCGATCGCGGCGCTCCATGACGAGAAGAACGCCGTCGTCGTCACACGGCTCGAGCCCAACCGCGGCAAGGGGGCTGCGGTCATTCGCGGCTTCGAGCTGGCCCTGCAGGCTGGCTTCACCCATGCCGTCCAGGTCGATGCCGATGGACAACATGATCTCGATGCCCTGCCGCAGCTGCTCGCGGCGTCGCGGCACCATCCCGAAGCCGTGATCTGCGGCCGGCCGGTCTATGACCGGTCGATTCCGCTCGGCCGGCGGGTGGGCCACTGGATCACCGATTTCTGGGTCTGGATCGAAACGCTGTCGTTCCGGATCGTGGCCAGCATGTGCGGCTTCCGTGTCTATCCGCTGGCGGCGGTGAAGACCGTCATCGAGCGCGAGCCCATCGGGCAGCGGATGGATTTCGACACGGGTCTTCTGGTGCGCTTGTTCTGGCGCGGCACGCCGCCACTGCTGATCCCTGTGAAGGTGATCTATCCGCCGGGCAACAGCTCCAATTTCAAGATGCTCGCCGACAATTGGCGCATCACCAGGATGCACACGCGCCTGGTGATCACCATGCTGTTGCGCCTGCCCTCGATCTTGGCCCACCGGCCGCCCCGGCTGGCCTCGGAGCCCAGCCATTGGTCGGGCTTGCGCGAGCGCGGCGCCCTCTGGGGCTTGCGCTTCACCGCCGCGGTCTACCGGTTGCTGGGGCGCCGGGCCTGCGAGGCGCTGCTGGTGCCGGTCGTCGCCTATTTCTACGGCTTCGTGGCTGGGCGCGAGCAGCGCGAGGGCTCGCGAACCTTCCTGACGCGCGCGCTCGGTCGAAAGCCCGGCTTTCGCGACGGCTATCGCCATTTCTTCAGCTTCGCCAGCGGCGCGCTCGATACTTTTGCGGCCTGGACCGGCGGCTTGCCACCCGGCACGGTCGAGCCCGACAATGCGGCGTTACTGAAAACGGTAGTGGACGATCCGCGAGGCGCCCTGATCGTCATCTCGCATCTGGGCAATATCGATCTGGCGCGGGCGTTGCTGGACGAGGCGACACGCAACCGGCTGACGCTCCTGGTCCATACCCGTCATGCCGCCAACTATAATCGCCTGCTGCGGGAGTTTCGCGCCGAAGCCGGGCTCAATATGATCCAGGTCACCGAGGTGGGGCCCGATACCGCGATCGATCTCCAGGAACGGGTCGAGCGCGGCGAATGGATCGTGATTGCCGGCGATCGCACCCCGGTCACCGGCCTGATGCGCACATCCCCGGCGCTCTTCATGGGGGCCGAGGCCAATTTCTCCGATGGGCCCTGGATTCTCGGCAGCTTGCTGGATTGTCCGGTCCATCTCATGTTCTGCTTGCGCCGGGGGCGGCGTTACCGATTGATCATGGAACCCTTCGCCGAGAGGGTCATTCTGCCGAGAGCGGAGCGGAAAGAGGCCTTGCAGGGTTATGTGAAAAACTATGCCGCACGGCTGGAGCATCATGCCCGTGCCGTGCCCTATCAGTGGTTCAACTTCTTCGATTTCTGGGCCCATTGACATGCGTTCGGTCGAAATCCCGATCAAGGTCCAATTCTACGACCTCGATCCCATGCAGGTGGTCTGGCACGGCAATTACACGCGCTATTTCGAGCAGGTGCGCTGCGAGCTGATGGACAGCATCGGCTATAATTTCCATGAGATGGACGAGTCCGGCTATATCTGGCCGATCGTCGACATCCGCATCAAATATGTCCGCCCCTTGCGCTTCGGGCAGAAGATCGCGGTGACCGCCACGATCGTCGAGTTCGAGAACCGGCTGAAGATCGACTATCGAATCCGCGACGAGGAGACCCAGGAGGTTCTCACCAAGGCGACGACGATCCAGGTCGCCGTGGTGGCGGCGACCGGCGAACTCTGCCTCGAATGTCCGCCGGCCCTGACCGACCGGTTGAGATCCCGGTCATGAAACGCCTCGGGCTCCTGTTTTTGATGCTGTTCTGCGGAATTTCGAATGCCGTCGCGGAGGGGCCGACCAGCGTTCGTCTCTCCGAGGGCCAGGTGCTGCGCGGCCAGTTCGTGCAGGAGCGCCATCTCCAGGGCTTCGACAATCCGTTGCGCAGCGAGGGCCGGTTCGTGCTGGCGCCGGGCCATGGGCTCATCTGGCAGACGGAGAAGCCCTTCGCCATCACCACGGTCATCACCGCGGCGGGGCTGGCCCAGGAGGTGAACGGCAATCAGACCCTGAAGCTCGAGGCCTCGAAGCTGCCTTTCCTCGATCAGCTTTACGACATGCTGAGCGGGGCGCTGACCGGCGACTGGGCCAAGCTCGAGGCGGGCTTCACCGTGACTCGCAGCGGCGACGACCAGCTTTGGCAGGTGGCGCTCAAGCCGCGCAAGGCGGACGATCCCGGCATGCCCTTCACGGGCATCGACGCCACCGGCAGCCAGTTCATCGACGAGCTGATGCTGACCAAGCCCGACGGCGATTTCGACAAGCTGAGTTTCCACGACCAGGCCGTTTCCGATCAGCCCTTGACCGACGCCGAATCCGCGGCCTTCGACAAGACGGGGCCGTGATGCGTCTGGCGGCGCTGCTGTGGCTTCTGTTCATCATCGGGGCCGCCCTCTATCTGGCTTTCCGCCTGCATGAGGGACTGGCCTTTCGCACCGATCTGCTGGCCCTGCTGCCGCGCGATGCCCAGGATCCGGCCGCGCAACATGCCGATGACGTCGTCACGGCGGCTTTGTCGCGTCAGTTCATGGTGATGGTCGGCCATCACGATCGCGACCAGGCCCGCGCGGCCGCGACCGCCATCGCCACTGCGCTGACGCAGTCGAAGCTGGTCGCGCTCACGACCGACAGCTTCAGCAAGGACCGGCTGCAGCAGATCGGCAAGCTCTATTTCCCCTATCGGCGCGGACTTCTGTCCGAGCGCGACCGGCAGCTCCTGCTCGAGAACAAGCCCGAGGCCATCTCGACCGCGGCTTTGTCGCAGGTCTTCGGCCTGGTGGGCATGGCCGACGCGAAGCTGCTGCAGCGCGATCCCTATCTGCTGCTGCTGGGCTTCATCACCCGTCTGCCGGCGCCCCTGTCGCGGTTGTCGCTCGATGACGGCTTGCTGGCGCTTCAGGACGGCGACAGCTACTGGGTGCTCGTCGGCGGGCAGATTTCCGGCGATCCCTATGCGCTGGATTTTCAGAAGAGGCTGACAGGGGTTCTCGAGGCCGCTGTGGCGACGGAGAGCAGCGCTCATCCCGATTTGCGGATGTTGCGGCTGGGTGCTGTGTTCTTCGCCAAAGCCGGCGCCGAACAGGCGCTGAAGGAAACCTCTCATCTCGGCCTGGCCTCCATCGTCGGCACGGTCCTGCTGGTGCTGTTCGTCTTCCGGGCCGTCCGGCCGCTCTGGCTGACCTTGCTCGCGATCGGTGTCGGCGTCCTGACGTCGCTGGCCGCCTGTCTCTGGCTGTTCGGCGAGATCCATGTCATGGCGCTGTTGTTCGGCGTCAGTCTCATCGGCGTCGCCGTCGATTACAGTCTCCAATATCTGAGCGAGATCTTCGCGGCCGAGGGCGGCAGCCCGAGAGAAAGGCTGCGGCGCGTATGGATCGGCATCACGCTCGCGACCGCCACTGTGGCGATCGGCTATCTGACGATGTTCCTGGCGCCGTTTCCCGGCCTGCATCAGATCGCGGCCTTGGCGGCGATCGGGTTGCTGGCCTCCTGGGCCACGGTCGTGCTTTGGCTGCCGGCTTTGGATGGCAGCCGGCGGCCGCGCCATGGCGACCGGCTGCTTGCCGGGGCCGGGTCTTTTCTCGGGCTGTGGCAGCGCCCACGCCCCGCCTGGATCCGATGGGCCACCCTGGCTCTCTTGCTGCTGATCGCTGCCGGCGGTCTTTTGCAGGCGCATGCCGATGACGATGTGCGCCGCATGCAGTCTCTGTCGGGGCCTCTCATGGCCGAGCAGGAGGAGATCCAGCGCTTGGCGGGTGCCGCCGGCAGCGCCCAGTTCTTCCTGATCGAGGCGAAAGACGACGAGACCGCCTTGCAGGCAGAAGAAACGTTGATCGACCGGCTGCAACCGCTGGTCGCGCAGGGCGTCCTGGCCGGTTTCCAGGCGCCGGCGCAATATGTGCCCTCCATCGCCCGCCAGCGCGAGAATCGCGAGCTGGTCCATCGGGAGTTGGACGGTCCAATCCTGGCCGAACATCTGCATGTGCTGGGTTTGGGGCAGGTCGAGCCGCCGCCGGCCGAGGATGCGCCCTTTCTCACCCTGGCCGAAGCCGGGACCAAGGACGGACCCTTGAAATTTATCTCTTCCCTGTTGCTGGATAGCGGGCAGGGCGCGCTTCACGTGGTGAAGCTCGATGGCGTCGAACGACCGGAGGCGCTTGCCGCCGCCGCGGAGGGATTGCCCGGCGTGCGGTTGATCGACCCGACCGGCGATTTCAGCCGGCTTCTCGCCAAATACCGCAATCGCGCGCTGGGTCTGCTGGCCCTGTCGGCAGCGCTCATGACGCCCCTGCTGATCTGGCGTTATGGCCCGAAAGGCGCGCTCAAGGTGATGGCGCCGCCTTTGCTGGCGGTCTTGCTGGCGCCGGCCTTGCGGGCCTGGTTCGGAGGCAGCTTCACTTTCTTCGACGGCATGGCGCTGGTGCTTGTCTTGGCGATCGGGGTCGACTATTCGATCTTCCTGGCCGAGACGAGCCTGCAAAGGCAGCGGGTCACGATGCTGGCGGTGACGATGGCAGCGGCCACGACATTGCTGTCATTCGGTCTGCTGGCTCTCAGTTCCGTCCAGGCGGTCCATGCATTCGGCTCGACCATGCTCATCGGTATCCTGCTGGCCTTCCTGCTGTCGCCCCTGGCTCGTTCGGCCCGACCCCTCAAGGGTCAAGCCCAATGAACGCCGGAAGTTTGCGAAACTGGTGGCTGGGATTTGCGTTGCTGCTCGGGTCATGCGCCACCCATTCGGCTGGCCCCGCCGCCGAGACGGTGCAGGTCGCCCCCACCCTGACATTGGTCATGCCGCGCCCCGGCGATCTTGGCCGGTCCTTCGAAGTGTCGCAGCTCGTCACCGCGCATTACGGCGACCAGACCTACGTGTTCGAGGGTCATCTGAGCGCCAAGCCCGACCGCTTCCTCATGATCGGCCTCGACACCACCGGCCGGCGCGCGCTCACCATCACCTGGACCGATTCCGGCATCACCTATGAGGCGGCACCCTGGGTTCCGGCTAAGCTTCGACCCGAAAACATCCTGGCCGACATGGTGCTGCTCTATTTCCCCGATGCGGTCATCGGCAAGGCGCTGGCGGCGTCGGGCGGAACGCTCACCACCAGCGCTTCGCAGCGCGTGATCAAGGCCGATGGGAAAGAAACGATCACGGCGGATTATCAGCCGACGGTGCCCGGCGATCCCTGGTCCGGGCGTCAGCATTACCGGAATCTCGCCTGGGGTTATGAGCTCGATATCCAGACCGCGGAGCCGAGCCCTTGAAGTCGGCACTCTTCGTCACGGATTGCGGCGTGGTGACGCCCCTGGGGCGCGGCAAGCAAGCTGTGGCGCAGGGACTCTTTGCCGGTAGCCAGCGCGGCATCGTGGCGCGCGAGGATCTGCTGCCGGCGCGCGCGGTCGAGGTCGGCGCCATCCAAGAGAGCCTGGCTCCGCTACCCGGCGCTTTCGCCGTCTATGACAGCCGCAACAATCGTTTGATGCAGGCCGTATTGGCCGAAATCGCCGCCGCGATCGAGAATGCCAAGTCGCGCTATGGCCGCGATCGGATCGCCGTGATCCTGGGAACCAGCACCTCGGGCATCGCCGATGGCGAGGACGCGCTGATGGATTATCGCCGCGACGGCGCCTGGCCGCCGCGCTTCGACTACAGGATGCAGGAGACCGGCAGCCTCGCCGAGTTCGCGGCACGGTCGCTGGGGCTCACGGGGCTTGCCTACACGATCGCCACGGCCTGTTCCTCGAGCGCCAAGGTCTTCGCCTCGGCGCGGCGGTTGATCCGGGCAGGGCTGGCGGATGCGGCCGTTGTCGGCGGCGCCGACACGCTCTGCCGCATGACGCTCAACGGGTTCGCCTCGCTCGAGGCCTTGTCGAAAGGCCGCTGCAATCCTTTCAGCGCGCATCGCGACGGCATCACCGTCGGCGAAGGTGCGGCGGTCTTTCTCTTGGATCGGGAGCCGGGGCCAGTCCGGCTCCTTGGCGTGGGCGAGACCTCGGACGCCCATCATGCGACGGCACCCGATCCCGAGGGGCGCGGGGCGGGGCAGGCGATGCGCGAGGCGCTCGAGGATGCGGAGCTCGGACCTGACGCCATCGCCTATGTGAATCTCCATGGCACCGCCACGCCGTTGAACGACGCGATGGAGGCGAAAGCGATCGCCGATCTGTTCGGGTCGCGGGTGCCCTGCAGCTCGACCAAGGCCATGACCGGCCATATGCTGGGTGCTGCCGGCGGCTGCGAGGCGGCCTTCCTCTGGCTGACCTTGAACCCTCAGACCAATTCGGAGCGGCTGCTGCCTCCGCATTTGTGGGATGGCGTGCCGGATCCGGCCTTGCCGACGCTTAATCTCGTCGGCCGGGGGACGACGTTCCCGCCTTCGCCGCAGACCGCCATGCTTAGCAATTCCTTCGGCTTCGGCGGCAGCAATATGGCGCTGATCCTGGGGAGCGGTCGGTGATGCAGGCTTGTCCTTATGCGGCGGCCGATCTCCTGCCGCACAAGCCGCCGATGGTCCTGATCGACGCGGTGCGCGGCTGGGAACAGGGCCGGCTCGAGGCCACGGTCGCCATCAGGCCGGGTATCGCCTTCTTCGAGCCGGAGCAGGGCGTGCCGGCCCATGTCGGCATGGAATATATGGCGCAGGCCTGCGGCGCCTATGCGGGATTGCAGGCTCTCGCGGCCGGTGAGCCCGTTCGGGTCGGGCTGCTGCTCGGAACCCGCCGTTATCTTGCGCAGGTGGGCTGGTTCGAGCCGGGCCAGGCGCTCGATGTCAAGGTCGCGGAACTGTTCCGCGACGGATCGATCGGGATGTTCGATTGCCGTATCGAGCATGAAGGCCGGACATTGGCGACCGCACAACTCAGCGTATATTTGCTGGAGCCGGGCGCCCCCCTACCGGGCCCTGCGGCCGACGAATAGGAGCCAGCGCGAGATGAGCCGAACGTTCCTGGTGACGGGTGCCAGCAAGGGCATCGGTCGTGCCATCGCGCTGCGCCTCGCCCGCGACGGATTCCATATCGCCGTCCATTACGGCAAGGATAAGAACGGTGCCGAGGAAACGCTGGAGGCGGTTCGCGCCGCCGGTTCCCAAGGCCGGCTGCTCAGTTTCGACATCGCGGACCGGGAGCAGTGCCGCGAGCGGCTCGAAACCGACATCGCGGCCCATGGCGCCTATTACGGTGCCGTGCTCAGCGCCGGCATCACCCGCGACGGCGCTTTTCCGGCGCTCAGCGACCAGGATTGGGACCAGGTCGTCGATACCAATCTCGGCGGCTTCTTCAACGTCCTCCATCCGCTGGTGATGCCGATGGTCTCGGCGCGCAAGGGCGGGCGGATCGTGGCGCTCTCCTCCGTATCCGGACTGGTCGGCAATCGCGGCCAGGTGAATTACAGCGCGGCCAAGGCCGGCATCATCGGTGCCGTCAAATCGCTGGCGATCGAGCTGGCCAAGCGCGCCATCACCGTCAATTGCGTGGCGCCGGGCCTGATCGAGACGGCGATGACCGAGGGACTGCCGGCCGAGGAGATCCTCAAGATCGTGCCGCTCCGCCGCATGGGTCGTCCTGAGGAAGTGGCCGCAGCCGTCGCCTTCCTCTGTTCCGACGAGGCCGGCTACATCACGCGCCAGGTCATCTCCGTCAATGGAGGCATGATCTGATGCGCCGTGTCGTCGTGACCGGCATGGGCGGCGTGACGGCCTTGGGCGAAAGCTGGCCTGCCATCCGGGCGGCCTTCGCCGAAGGCCGGACCGGCGTGCGCTTCATGGAAGAGTGGAACCGCTTTACCGGCGTCAATACCAGGCTGGCGGCGCCCATCCTCGATTTCTCGATCGCGGACCGCTATCCGCGCAAGAAGACGCGGACCATGGGCCGCGTGTCGCAGATGGCGGTCTATGCGACGGAGCGGGCGCTGGAGGATGCGGGGCTCATCGGCGATCCGACGGTGAAATCGATCCGCACCGGCATCGCCTATGGTTCCTCCTTCGGCAGCCCGGATGCGGTGCTCGGATTCTACGAGCTCAAGAAGTCCGGCATCTCGCGCCATCTCAACGCGACCAGCTACATCCAGATGATGTCGCACACGGCGGCGGTGAATAT
Source organism: Hypericibacter sp. (assembly GCF_050729195.1). Taxonomy (NCBI): domain Bacteria; kingdom Pseudomonadati; phylum Pseudomonadota; class Alphaproteobacteria; order Rhodospirillales; family Dongiaceae; genus Hypericibacter; species Hypericibacter sp. Next base: position 6,547 of record NZ_JBOHKS010000183.1, on the reverse strand, counting down.
CGGGACCTTCTTCGGGGTCACCGGCCGCTTCATCCCGACCTCGAGCGCCTGCACCTCGGGCAGCCAGGGCATCGGCTATGCCTATGAATCGATCCGCTGGAACAAGGCCGACATCATGATCGGCGGCGGGGCGGAGGAGCTCGACATCACCGATGCCGCGGTCTTCGACACGCTCTATGCCACCAGCACCCGCAATGGCGAACCGAACCGGACGCCGCGGCCCTATGACAAGGACCGCGACGGGCTGGTGATCGGGGAGGGGGCCGCGACCTTCATCCTCGAGGAATATGAGCATGCCAAGGCCCGCGGCGCCCGCATCCATGCGGAGATCGTCGGCTATGGCTGCAACGCCGACGGCAATCATGTGACCCAGCCCCAGGCCGAGACCATGCAGGGCGCGATGCGCCTGGCGCTCGAGGATGCAGTCCTGCCGCCCGGGGCGATCGGTCTCGTGAATGGCCACGGCACCGCGACCGAGTTCGGCGACATCGCGGAGAGCTCGGCAACCCATTCCGTGTTCGGCCCCACGATGCCGATCCATTCGCTGAAAGGCCATTTCGGCCATTCGCTGGGCGCCTGCGGCGCGATCGAGGCCTGGCTCGGCATCGAGATGATGCGCGAAGGCTGGTTCGCGCCCACGGCCAACCTCGACCAGCCGGACGAACGCTGCGCGCCGCTGGATTATCTGATGGGCAGCCCCCGCGCGCTCGACATCGATCATATCATGTCGACCAACTTCGCCTTCGGCGGCATCAACACGGCGCTGATCCTCAAGCGCGTGTGACTGGGAGAGAACCCCTCCCCCTACCCCCTCCCGCAAGGGGAGGGGGCTCGAACTGACAACAACCGCGCCTCTTTCGCGATCGTAGAACCAGCGAAGGGAAGAAGAAATCCACGCCCCCTCCCCCCTGCGGGAGGGGGTAGGGGGAGGGGTGCAGCGCACGCTCCTTCAATTCACCTGTGCCGTCCCGTTCGCCGCGCTGAGAACCGCCTTCACCGACGCCGTCGCGATGTCGCCGTCGATGCCGACGCCGAAGATCGTCCGGCCGTTGGCGGCGCGGCATTCGACATAGGCGGCGGCTTGCGAGCGCGCACCCTTGGTCAAAGCGTGCTCGTGATAGTCCATCACATCGAGCTCGATGCCCCAGCCGGCTTTGAGCGCGTCGAGCACGCTCGAGATGAGGCCGTTGCCCTTGCCGGCGACGGACTGCTCCTTGCCGTCATGGGCAATGCGGCCCGAGAAGCGATGCTCATGTGTGTCGCGGCGCGACGCGCTGCTGGAGTAATCGAGCAGCTCGAAGGGCTGCGGGCCTTCCACGCAATAGGCCTGCTGGAAGGCGGCCCAGATGTCCTGCGCCGTCAGCTCGCGGCTGGTCTCGTCGGCAATGCCCTGGATCACGCGGCTGAAATCGATCTGGAGCCGGCGCGGCAGTTGAAGCCCTTTGTCCTGTTCCAGGATCCAGGCGACGCCGCCCTTGCCGGACTGGCTGTTGACGCGGATGACCGCCTCGTAGGAGCAGCCGACATCGGCCGGGTCGATCGGCAGATAGGGCACCTCCCAGATCCCGTCATTGCGCTTCTCCTGCGCGGCGAAGCCTTTCTTGATCGCGTCCTGATGCGAGCCGGAGAAGGCGGTGAAGACCAGCTCGCCGGCATAGGGGTGGCGCGGATGGACCTCGATCTGGTTGCAATATTCGACCGTGCGCACGATCTCGCGCATGTCCGAGAAATCGAGCTTCGGATCGACGCCCTGGGTATAGAGATTGAGCGCCAGGGTCACCAGATCGACATTGCCGGTGCGCTCGCCATTGCCGAACAGGCAGCCCTCGACGCGATCGGCGCCGGCCATGACGGCGAGCTCGGCCGCGGCGATGCCGGTGCCTCGGTCGTTATGCGGATGCACGCTGATGATGACGGAATCGCGCCGTGAGAGGTGGCGGCAGAACCACTCGATCTGGTCGGCATAGATATTGGGCGAGGCCATCTCGACCGTCGCCGGCAGGTTGAGGATGGCCGGATGGTCGGGCGTGGGCTGCCACACATCGAGCACGGCCTCGCAGATCTCGACCGCGAACTCGATCTCGGTCGAGGAGAAGGTCTCGGGGCTGTATTCGAAGGTCCAGCGCGTGCCCGGCTGCTTGCGGCTTTCCTCCAGGATCGTGCGCGCGCCCTTGACGGCGAGCTGGATGACCTCGGGCTTCTCCATGCCGAACACGACGCGCCGGAAATTGGGCGCGGTCGCGTTATAGAGATGGACGATCGCCTGCCTGGCGCCGCGCAAGGAGTCGAAGCTGCGCTTGATCAGGTCCTCGCGCGCCTGGGTCAGGACCTGGATCGTGACGTCGTCCGGGATCGCGTTCTGCTCGATCAGGCTGCGGACGAAATCGAAATCGGTCTGAGAGGCGGCGGGGAAGGCGACCTCGATCTCCTTGAAGCCGCTCTTCACCAGGAGATCGAAGAAGCGGCGCTTCTTCTGTCCGTCCATCGGATCGATCAGGGACTGGTTGCCGTCGCGCAGGTCGGTCGAGAGCCAGCGCGGCGGTTGGGTCATTCGCTTCGACGGCCAAGTGCGGTCGGGCAAGTCGACGCCGGTGAAGGGACGGTATTTGGTCTCTGGATTCTTGATCATGATTGCGAGCTCCGGTCGCGAAACTGTGTATTCGGCAAAGGGTCGAATACGGCACGCGCTACGGTCGCCGGGCAGCCGTCAGTCCCGACGACCGCGGCGAAGTCGCGACAGGAGCGGCAGCCGGACAAGCTGGTCCGGCCCCGCGATTAGGGAGGTGGGGGCGTTCAGAGTCTGGGAGAAGGGGAAGAAGGCGGATCGTTGATCCGTAACCATGACAGCACCGGCAGCCGATTGACCTGAAACGACGACGTCCCGACCCCTCTCAGGAGGTCGGGTCCAGAAGTCGCAGGAGGGCTGCCGCGCGGTTGGTCATGCCCGGAAGATGGCGGCGCGCCGGCGGACTGTCAACCAAAGCCTTGAAATCGGCTCGCTTTATCCTCCCGCCCAGACCCTCAGCCCCTTTGTGCCGAAGCCGCTTATGTGTTTGTATGGAAACGGTTTCCGCGGGTCGCGCCGGGACCCGCCGGACCCCGATAAGGCGTGCCTGCAACCCATTGTCGCGACCCGAAGGGGGCCGGTCATTCCGGTTCGATCGCATGACGCCAGAAAGCCCATCGCCCAGCACGCCTGAGGCCCGCCAACTCCTGCCGGTGGAGGCTTATGTCTCGCCCGACTGGTTCCGGCGCGAACAACAAGTGCTCTTCGCCCGCTCCTGGGTCTTCGCCGGCATGACCGAGGATTTCGCGAAGGCTGGCGACTATCGCTGTCAGCGGCTGGGCGGCAACCCGCTCATCGTCCTACGCGACGATCAGGGGCAGATCCGGGCCTTCCACAATGTCTGCCGGCATCGCGGCGCGCGACTGCTGGAGGAAGGGCAGGGCCATCTCGGCGGCTCGATCGTCTGCTTCTATCATCGCTGGACCTACGATCTCTCGGGCCGTCTCAATGCGGTTTCCTTCGAGCGCAGCCAGTTTCCCGAGCTCGACAAATCCTGCCTCGGCCTGAAGCCGGCGAAGGTCGGTGTCTGGAAGAATCTCGTCTTCGTCAATCCGGATGCCGAGGCCGAGCCGTTCGAGCAATGGCTGGCGGGCGTGCCGCAGAAGCATGACCGCGATCTGCATGATGCGGCGCAGACCAAGACCCATGATCCGGAAGAACTGGTCGAGGTCTCGGACGTCAGTTACCGGATCAAGGCCAACTGGAAGATCATCGTCGAGAATTTCGTCGACGGTTATCACCTGCCGCTGCTGCACCGCGTGTCCTTGGCCGACGGCGATTTCACCCGGCAGCGCTGGGAACCGACGGGCCGCCATGTCGCCTTTTATCGCCCGCTGAAACCCGGCATCAGCCATGCGGGCCAGGTCGTGCCGACGGTCGAGGGCGTGCCTGGCACCTATGGCGCCGCCTATTACTGGCTCTTCCCCAATGTCGCGCTGTTCGAGACGGCGGTGAGCTGGAGCACGTTCCATGTCGTGCCGGTCGGCCCCGCGGAATCGATCGTCCATAGCCGCATGCGGGTGAGGCCCGAGGCGCTCGACCGAGCGGGCCCCGATATGGCCGAGATCAAGGCGCTGCCGCCCTATGTCATCCGCGCCAAGGGCCGGATTCCGGAGGAGCCGATCGACCTGACCGGTATCCATCCGCTGAAATCGGACCTGGTCATGCTCGAGGACATCTATGCCTGCGAGGCGGTGCAGCAAGGTCTCGAATCCGGTGCCGCGGAGGTCGGCCCCCTCTCCCGGTGGGAAGCGCCGATGACGTTCTTTCAGCGCCAGCTGCTCGACGTCATGCCGGTGGCGTGAGGGTGGGGCAGCGCCTTGCCGCCCTGATCCTTCTGGCAGTCCTGGCCCTCGGCGGGATGACGGGTGTCGTGCGCGCCGATGAAGACGAACCCACGGCGGCGGACGACCAGAAGGCTTTGCCCACCGAAGCCCAGTCGGCCGTGCCGGCGGAAACCCCCGACAGCGTCAAGATCCCCTATGCCACGCGCTTTTCCGGCGTTCAAAGCAGCCAGCTCAAGACCCTGCTGAAGCAGGTCTCGCAGCTGGTCGCCTTCGAGGGCGGGCCGACCGACAGCGAGGCGGCCTTGCGCCGGCGTGCCAATGCCGACATGGACCGGCTGCATGACGTGATGGCCTCGGCCGGCTATTACGACGCGGTCGTGACCTACCAGATCGACAAGAATTTCAAGCCCTGGCGGGTGCTGGTCGATGTCAAGGCCGGGGAGCCCTATCTGCTGAAGGAAGCGAAGGTGGAACCCGCCGAGGGAACCGAGCTTCCCCCGGGCATCAGCTTCGCGCCGGCCGATCTCGGGCTCGAGATGGGAACGCGAGCGCAGGCGGCGATGATCCTCGATGCCGAAACGGCGATGGTCAGCCGATGCACGGAAAATGGCTATCCGTTGGCCCGAAGCGCCGGCCGCGAGACCATCATCGACAAAGCCGACAACAGCATGCATGTCACCTACAAGCTGGACGCCGGCCCCCCGGCGGCGTTCGGGGTGACCACCACCACCGGCCTCGAGACCATCGACCAGGCCTATGTCAATCGACGCATCAAATGGGCCGAAGGTGACCTCTACGACAGCCGCAAGGTCGAGGCGACGCAAAAGGCGCTGGTGGACAGCAATCTCTTCTCGACCGTCCGCGTGACGCCGGCCGAGAGCGTGGGCGAGGACGGTCGCATTGCCGTAAAGATCGAACTGGGCGAGCGGCGGCAACGCTCCATCGGCGGTGGCGTCTATTACGATTCGAGCCTGGGGCCGGGCGTGCGCGCTTTCTGGGAGCATCGCAATCTCTTCGGCGAGGGCGAGAGCCTTCATCTCGAGGGCCGCTTCGGCATGGATCAGAGAAGCGCGCTGGCTGAATTCCTGCGCCCCGACTTCTTGATTCCCGATCTCACGCTGCGCTCGCAATTCACTTTGGACAGCGAGGAGACCGACGCCTATGACGTCAGAAGCGCGACGGTTTTCACCGGCCTTGTCCGCAAGTTCGACCCGGTCCTGACCGGCGGCATCGGCTTGGAATTCCAGCAGGCGCATGTGAATGACGATACCGGCACGCAGGACTACACTCTCTTCGACATGCCGATCTTCCTGAAGCGCGACGATACCGACAATCTGCTCGATCCGACTCGCGGGACCCGGCTGGGCCTGACGGTGACGCCCTATCACTCGATCGACGGCACCAATCTGGATTATGTCGGGGTGCGCGCGACGGCCAGCGCCTATCAGCGCCTGACCGACAGCGACCGCTTCGTGCTGGCGGGCTACACCAATGTCGGGTCGCTGGATGGGGTGAGCTTGGGCGACCTGCCGCGCAATTTGCGCCTTTATGCCGGTGGCGGGGGGTCGGTGCGGGGCTATGGTTACCAGCAGGCGGGACCGCTCGATTCCAGCGACAACCCCCGCGGCGGCCTGTCCTCGCTGGAAAGCGGTATCGAGCTGCGCACCAAGATCACCGACACGATCGGCATCGTGACCTTTTTCGAGGGCGGCAGCGTGTTCGACACCCACTATCCGGACCTCAGCGAGGGGCTGTTCTGGGGCACGGGTGCCGGCGTACGCTACTACACCCCCATCGGCCCGCTCCGCTTCGATGTCGCCTTCCCCCTGGACCGGCGGAATAGCGACGATTTCTTCCAGTTCTATATCAGCCTCGGGCAGGCCTTCTGACAACCGGCGCCATGAAACGCATATCCCGCTTCATCCTGATCGCCCTGGCCGCCCTGTTCACAGGGCTGCTGGTCGCGCTCGGCGGCGGGTATCTCTATCTCCAGAGCGATGCCGGGAAGCGGGCTCTCGAGGAACTGGTGGCGCGCGCGTTGTCCTCCCCCGAGGGGAGCGTGACGATCGAGGGCTTGGGCGGCTCGGTGCCGTTCGATCTGACAGCGGCGCGAATCACGGTCAGCGATCGCACCGGGCCCTGGCTCGAAATCGACAATGCCCATCTCGAGATCGACGGCTCGGCACTCTGGCAC
>NZ_JBOHKS010000182.1:0-19807 GCF_050729195.1 Hypericibacter sp. | reverse complement strand
CTCGAGGGCGTGGCGGCGGTGCTGTTCGACGAGTTCCATGAGCGCAGCCTCGATGCCGATCTCGGCATGGCGCTGGCGCTCGATGCGCAGCGCCATCTGCGCGAGGATCTGCGGCTCATCGCCATGTCGGCGACGCTCGATGGCGCGCGGGTCGCGAAGCTGCTCGGCGTCAATGGTGGCGACGCGCCTCTGATCCATAGCGAGGGCCGGCTCTTCGAGATCGAGACGCATTATCTCGGCCGCGAACCGCGCCGGCCGGTCGAACCGCAGGTGGCGGATGCGGTGCTGCGGGCATTGCGCGCCGAGAGCGGCAGCCTCCTCGTCTTTCTGCCGGGTGCCCGCGAGATCCGGCGCGTCGAACGGTCCCTGGCCGAGAGCATTGGCGATCCCGATGTGATCATCGCGCCGCTCTTCGGTGCCATGGAGGGCGGCGAGCAGGATCTCGCCATCGCGCCCGCCGCCAAGGGCAAGCGGAAGATCGTGCTCGCCACCTCGATCGCGGAGACCAGCCTCACCATCGAGGGCGTGCGGGTGGTGATCGATTCCGGCCTCGCCCGCGTGCCGCGCTACGATCCGGCCAAGGGCATGACCGAGCTCGCGACCGTACGCGTCTCGCGGGCGGCCGCCGACCAGCGGCGCGGCCGCGCCGGACGAACCGAGCCCGGCGTCTGCTATCGCCTGTGGGACGAGGCCGAGACCCGCGCGCTCGAGCCTTTCGCGCGGCCGGAGATTCTCGAGACCGATCTGGCGGCACTGGCGTTGGCGCTGGCGGAATGGGGCGCCGCCGATCCAGGCGATCTTGCCTGGCTCGATCCGCCGCCCAAGGCCGGATTCTCGGCCGCGCGCGAATTGCTCGTCGGCCTCGATGCGCTGGATCGGGAAGGCCGGATCACCGCGCATGGCCGGGCGCTGGCGCGCCTGCCGCTGCCGCCGCGCCTCGCCCATATGGTGCGGGCCGCGGCCGAACGCGGCGAAGGCGGGCTCGGCGCCGAGATCGCGCTGCTGCTGACCGAGCGGGGCCTCGGCGGCAATGACAGCGATCTGCGCCATCGGCTCTCGCTGTTCGGCAACGATCGCGCGACCCGCGCGCGCGACGCACGCCGGCTGGCGGAGAATTGGGAACGTCTCGCGACGCCCGAAGGAAAACGCGCGGCCAAAGGAACAGCGCGCGATCTGTCGCGCACGGGCGCGATCCTGGCGCTCGCCTATCCCGATCGCGTGGCCCAGGCCCGGCCCGGCAAGCGCGGGGAATATCTGCTGGCCAACGGCCGCGGCGGCCGCCTCGAAGCCGCGGACTCCCTCGGGCAGGAACCCTATCTCGCCGTGGCGGAGATCGCGGGCGAGGCGGCCTCGGCACGCATCCTGCTCGCGGCACAGCTCACGGAAGCGGAGATCGAAAGCGACTTCGCGGCCCATATCGAAGAGACGGAGGAGATCGGCTTCGATCCTGCGACGCGTGGCGTGAAGGCGCGTAAGCTGCGCCGCCTGGGCCAGATCGTTCTGGGCGAGGTCAGGATCGACCGGCCCGATGGCGATGCCGTGGCGAAAGCCCTGGTCGAAGGCGTGCGCGGGCTCGGCCTCGAACTGCTGCCGTGGAACGATCATCATCGGCAATTTCGCGCCCGGATCGATTTCATGCGTCATGCCGCGCCGGCCAAGGACGGCGAGGAGGGTTGGCCGGATATGAGCGATGCTTCGCTCCAGGCGCATCTGGCGGATTGGCTGGGGCCGTTCCTTGCTGGCAAGCGCCGGCTGTCGGACATCGAGGCCCAGGATCTGAGCCACGCGCTCGACGCGCTGCTGACGGTCGACCAGCGCCGACGGCTGCCGCGCGCTGCGCCCACTCATCTCGCCTTGCCGACGGGCCGCGAGGCGGCGATCGATTACGGCGCCGATGGCGGGCCGACGCTCTCGGTCAAGCTGCAGGAGCTGTTCGGCCTGGCGCAGCATCCGAGCCTCGCCGAAGGCCGCGTGCCGATCACGCTGGCGCTGCTCTCGCCCGCGGGTCGTCCGGTGCAGGTGACGCGCGATCTGCCGGGCTTCTGGCGCGGCTCCTACAAGGCCGTGCGCTCGGAGATGCGCGGGCGCTATCCGAAACATCCCTGGCCCGAGGATCCGCTGACCGCGATGCCGACGGCGCGAGCCAAGCGGCCGGGCAGCGCAGGCTAACAGCATTTCCTTAAAAACATTTTCATCATCAAAGACTTATACATGCAATTGCAAATCATTTGCATTTGCAATAGCCTCCGCTGTCTGAGATCGACAGCCCAGAGGAAATGAGCGGCATGAGTGCTTCGGCAGGTGGACCGGCAGGCATCGGTGAATTCGGCGGCGGACCTGCGCTGCTGTCGGAATTGGAATTGCCGGAGCGGCTGATGGTCTGGGCCTTCCGTTGCTGGATCGCGCCGGTCTCGCTCAAGGGCTACATCGTGCGCGAATTCGCGCGCCGCTTCGGCAGCCAGGAATCCGAGCGCGCGCTGCAGGAGTTCGTGCGCTTCGTCGAGGCGCTGCATGGGCAGACACAGCGCGTGCTGCATTTCCATCATCCCTGCTGTCCCTGCGTGGGGCGCGACGAGATGGTGATCCTCGGTCTGCTCGCGTCGGCGCAGGCCGCCGACAATGAAGGGTCGCGTGCGGCGGCCTTCGCGCTCACCGGCTCGAACCGGATCGCCTCGCTGCTGTCGGCCTCGCGTGTCTTGAGCGCGCGGATGGCGGACAATGACCTCTTCCTGCCCGCCCGCGAGGCCAGCAGGGTCGCGGTCATGGCGGTGAACGACAATGCCCAGCGACCTTGGCTGCAGTGACACGGGTCCGCTGAATGACGGCGCCGGGATGACCCTCGGCGCCGACGCAACCCTCGATCCCGTTGCCGACAAGGCGGCCCCGCGGCCCTTCCCCGCCACGTTCGATCCCGCCGCCGCGTCCTTCTGGCTGGCAGGGTGGCTCATCCCCTTGGCATGACGCGGGCGCTGTGCTGAGGTCTCGCCCTCGTCAGCTCCGGGGAAGCGTCATGATCGAGCTCTATACCGCCGCCACCACGAACGGTCAGCGCGCCTCGATCGTCCTCGAGGAATGCGGCATCCCTTATCAAGTCCATAAGGTCGATCTGCAGAAGGGCGAGCAGCATTCGGTCGCTTTCCTGGCGCTCAATCCGCGCGGGCAGGTGCCGGTCCTGGTCGATCCGCAAGGGCCCGGCGGGAAGCCGCTGACGATCGCGCAGAGCGGCGCCATCGTTCTTCATTGCGCCATGACGAGCGGAAAATTCCTTCCCGCCGATCCGGCGCGGCGGCCGCTGGTGCTGCAGGCCTTCATGGCCGCGATGTCCGATTGCTCGCCCTGGAGCGGCGCGCTCTTCGTGACCGAGGAGCGCGTGCCGGACCGCTCGGCGAAGAATGCCGACTTCATCCGCAACACGCTGCTGCTGCATTTCAAGGAAGCCGATCGCCTGCTGGGACTGGGCGGCTATCTGGCAGGCGAGGTCTCGATCGCCGATTTCGCGCTCTATCCAACCTACAACTACCGGGCGCCGCTGCTGCATGAGGGCGGCAAGCTGCCGAACCTGAAGCGTTGGGCGGCGGCGATGGCGGCGCGGCCGGCCCTCCAGCGCGGCATGAAGGTGCCCGCCTAGGCGCAGGCGCTATCTTCGCGGGCGTTACTGGGTGCCGGTCGGCGACAGGGAATGCGCGCCGCGGCTGGCGGCGTCGAGCGTCGCCAGGAAGCGGCTGGCCCACCAGGCGGCCCCGTCGGTCTTGAGCTGCTGCATCATCGCCTGCCAGCGCGCATGCCGCTCCTCGAACGGCATGACGAGGGCGGCATGCATCGCGTCCGCCATCGAATCCGCGTCGAACGGATTGACCAGCAGCGCCGCGGTCAGGCCTTCGGCAGCCCCCGCGAAACGCGACAGGATCAGCACGCCGGGGTCCTGCGGCGGCTGGGCCGCGACATATTCCTTGGCCACCAGATTCATGCCGTCGCGCAGCGGCGTCACCAGCCCGATGCGGCTCAGGCGATAGAAGCCTGCCAGCACAGGACGCGTCAGCGGCTTGTTGAGATAGCGCAGCGGCTGCCAGTCGAACTCGGCATGCTTGCCGTTGATGCGGCCCGCGATCTGCTCGAGCTCGCGGCGCAGGGTGCGATAGGTCGCGATCTCGCCGCGCGAATGGGGCGCGATCTGGAGATAGGTGACCTTCGCCTTGTGCTCGGGCCAGCGCTCGAGCAGCTTGCCATAGGCATGGAAGCGGTTCGGCAGGCCCTTGCTGAAATCGAGCCGGTCCACGCCGATCGCCAGCAACCGCCCCGCCAGGCTTTCCTGAAGCCGGATCGTCTCGTCGGCCGTTTCGGCCTCCGCCGCGATGTTCGCGAAGACCGGCGCGTCGATCCCGACGCCGAACACGCCGGCGCGGCTGCTGCGACCGAAGGCCTCGAACTGCCCGTCAGGATGAACCCGCCCACCCAGATTGCGCGTGACGAAATCGAAGAAGGAGCGCCGGTCGCGCTCGGTCTGCAGGCCGATGAGATCGTAGCCCAGGAAACTCTCGCCCAGGCTGTCATGGGCCGGCAGCGCCTCGAACAGATCGGCCGGCGGGAAAGGCGTGTGCAGGAAGAAGCCGATCGGGTTGTTGACGCCGAGCTTGCGCAGCTCCTGGCCCATCGGAATCAGATGATAGTCATGGACCCAGATGCGGTCGTAGGGGCGCAGCAGCGGCTTCAGGGCCGCCGCCATCGCGCGATTCACGGCCATGTAGCCGTGATAATCCTCGCGATGGAAATCCAGCAGGCCGAGGCGGTAATGCAGCAGCGGCCAGAGGCAGGCATTGGCGAAGCCGTTATAGTAACGCTCATAGTCGTTGCGGCCGAGATCCATGACCGCGAAGGTCATGCGGCCCGAGCGCGTGAAGCGCAGCTCGCCGCTGGTCTGGTCGGTGACCTCGCCGCTCCAGCCGAACCAGAAGCCCTCGGCCTTGCCGAACACATCGCGGAGCGCGACGGCGAGGCCGCCCGCCTGGGCCCCGCGCTGTCGCGGCAGGGGGACCCGGTTCGAAACGATTACGAGCCGTTCCAAAATCCCTCCTCCCAGCTCTTGCTGAGCCGCATGCAGGCGCCGATCAGACCGACCATCGAGTAGGTCTGCGGCATGTTCCCCCAGAGCTCGCCGGTGGCGGGCGCGACATCCTCGGACAGGAAGCCCGAGGAATTGCGGCTGGCCAGCAGCGATTCCAGAATCTCGCGCGCCTCTTCCGGGCGGCCGACGGTGGCCAGCGAATTCACATACCAGAAGCTGCAGACGGTGAAGGCGCTTTCGGGCGAGCCGAAATCGTCGGGCGCGATATAGCGCATCATATGCGTGCCCCGCCGGAGCTGCTTCTCGATCACGTCGAAGGTCGAGAGGAACCGCGGATCCTTGGGTGCGATGAAGCCCAACTCGGGCCAGAGCAGCAGGCTGGCATCGATCTCCTTGCCGTCGAAGGCGCTGACGAAGCTTTTGAGCTTCGGATTCCAGGCCCGCTCCAGGATCTCCATCCGCAAGCCATCGGCCGTGCGCTTCCAATGATGGGCCTTGTCGGCGAATCCCAGACGCGCGGCGATCTGCGCCAGATGATGGCAGCCGGCCCAGCTTGTTACGGCCGAGTAGCTATGAACCGCCTGGCGGCCGCGAAACTCCCAGGGGCCCGCATCCGGCTGCATGCCGAGCGTCGCCGCCGCGTTGCCGACCTGCTCGAGGCGCTCGAACAAGGCGGCGTCGCCGCGCTTGGGCAGCCGCTCGTCGAAGAACATCTGCGCCGCCGCCATGATGACGCTGCCATAGGAATCGTTCTGGGTCTGCAGTGCCGCCGCATTGCCGACGCGCACCGGCCCCATGCCCCGGTAACCGGCCAGATGCGGGGCCGTGACCTCCTCGACCGAGGTCGAGGGAACGATCGGATAGAGCGGCTTCAGCGCGGGCGCCGGCTCGATCGCCAGGAGATTGGTGATGTAGCGGATGAAGTCTTCCATGGTGCGCGTGGCACCCAGGCGATTGAGGGCCCGCACCACGAAATAGGCATCGCGCAGCCAGCAGAAGCGGTAATCCCAGTTGCGTCCGCTATTGGCGGATTCCGGAATCGAGGTGGTGAGCGCGGCGACCACGGCGCCGGTCTCCTCGTAGGAGCAGAGCTTCAATCCGAGGGCCGCGCGCAGCACCGCCGATTGCCATTCGAACGGCACATTGAGATAGCGCGCCCAGTCCTGCCAATAGTCGAGCGTCTCCTCATAGTGATGGCGCGCCAGGCTGGAGAGCGAGTCGGCGATGACCTCGTCGCCGCCCAGGATCATGGTGACCGGCGCATGCAGCACGAAGGGCGATTCGTCGGCGAGATAGGCGAGCGGCGCATCGGTGGTGAGGCGCAACGCGAAATCGGGGCCGACATAGCGGATGCTGTTGCTGCCGGGTATCTTCTGCGGCGGTACCGCGCCATAGCGGAAATGCGGTCGCATGCGAACCCGGATCACGGGACGACCGCGCATCGGCTCGATCCGGCGGATGAGCTGCGCCGGGCGAAAGATCCGGCCGTAATGCTTGAAGCGGGGCGCGAAATCCGTGATGCGGATCTCGTCGCCTTCCTCGCTGCTGAGATGCGTCACGAGGATCGCGGCATTGCCGACATAATGCTGCCGGCTCTCGACGGTGCCACGCAGCTCGACATCCCAGAATCCGGCCTCGGGATCCTGGCCATTGACCAGCGCGCTGAAGACGGGATCGCCATCGAGACGCGGATGGCAATGCCACACATGGCGGCCGCGTCGATCGATGAGCGAGGCCACGATGCAATTGCCGACGGCCGCCAGATCGAGATTGGCTTGAGGAGGAGCGGATTTCATGAAGCAAATTTCATGGAGAAAATCTCACTGCGCGGCATTCACGCCGCGATCGAATCGGATGGAAAGCTCGCGCAGCCAAGCCCGTGTCGCGGCCGGCGAGGGCAGGAAGCCATCGGCCAGAAGGTCGCGCTTGTCGCCCACGCGGATGGCGCAGCCCGCATGGGCGCGCGACGCCACCATGCCGGCGCGGTCGGTCTCGTCGTCGCCGATGAAAATCGGCACTCGACCTTTGAACGGAGCCACCAGCATCAGCGCCCGCACCACGTCACCCTTGTCGAAGTTCTTCGGTTTGATCTCAAAAACGCATTTGCCTTCCAGCAGTTCCAGGGCTTCTGCCTCGAGCGAGAGGAGCCGCTGCAGCGTGGTCTTGAGCTCGTAGGCGACGCCCGGGTTCTGCCGGTAGTGGATCGCGATCGAGCGGCCCTTGTCCTCGAGCAGCAATCCCTTCCAGCTGGGCAGGATCGTCTCCAGCCGCGGCCGCAGCCGGTTGAGTGCCGCCACGAACATCATTTCCTGGCGCGGCTGGCGCGCGGGCCCCCGCATCTCGCCGCCATGCTGCGCGCCCACGGTGAAGCGATGCGTCGAGAACAGGCGATCGACGTCGGTGAGGCTGCGGCCCGTGACGAGCGCCAGCGCGCCGTCGAGCTGCAGCTCGAGCGTCCGCAGCACGGCGGGCAGCATGTCGGGGATGGTGACCGAATGCGGGGTTGCGGCGAGATCGATCAGGGTCCCGTCGATATCGAGGAACAGCGCCAGGCGGCGGCGGAGATCGTCCGGCTCCAGGCGATTCAAGCGCATCGCCGGCGAACCGGGCTGCAATTCCAAGGGCGGCAAAGCCTGTTGCATCGGCCGAATCGCTCGAACTCCATGTTGAGAAGGTGAAAGCAAATCGCTAAGCGGCGCAGGGACGCGGCAAAAGCGACCGCGCGACGTTAGCGCGCGAATATGGCGCAAAGGCGGCTTGGCGCTGCTCCGGCGGCGTTCTACCGTAGGCGCCGCCAGCGCCCGGTCCTGAACCCCGTGCGCATCGTCGACGCGACCAGGAGCGTGAGATCCGATGGCCCAGCATGGCTATGAGACCGGCCGACTCAATTTGCCCTTCGTCGGGCACTGCACCTTCGCCAAGCAGCCGATCTGCACCGATCTCGGGAAGATCGATGCGGACGTGGCGGTGCTGGGGGTGCCGTTCGACATGGGGACGCAGTATCGCGCCGGGGCGCGCTTCGGGCCCCGTGGCATTCGCGAGGCATCGACCTTGTTTTGTTTCGGCCATGCGGGCGCCTACGACCACGAGGATGACGTGGTCTATCTGCCGACCGAGAAGGTCCGCATGGTCGATGCTGGCGACGTGGACATGGTCCATACCGACACCATGGCCTGCCATCGCAACACCGAGGCGGCCGTGCGCCAGATCCTGAAGGCGGGCGCGATGCCGCTCTGCCTCGGCGGCGATCATGCGATCCATGCGCCCGTGATCGCGGCCTTCTCCGACGAGAAGCCCGTTCATATCGTCCATTTCGATGCTCATCTCGATTTCGTCGACGAGCGGCATGGCGTGCGCTACGGCCATGGCAATCCGCTGCGCCGCGCGTCGGAGATGTCGCATGTCGAGGGCATGACGCAGCTCGGCATCCGCAATGTCTCGTCCTCGAACCGCGAGGATTACGAGGCGGCGCGCCAGGCGGGATCCGCGATCCTGTCGGTGCGCGACGTGCGCCGCCTCGGCACGGCGGGAACGCTTGCGAAGATTCCCGCCGGCAAGCGCTATTACGTCACCATCGATATCGACGGCTTCGATCCCTCGATAGCACCGGGCACCGGCACGCCGAGCCATGGCGGCTTCCTCTATTACGAAGTGCTGGAGATCCTGCAGGGACTGGCGCGCCAGGGCGATGTGGCCGGCATCGACCTGGTCGAGGTCGCGCCGCATTACGACCAGAGCGGCATCACCTGCTTCCTCGCGGCGCAGATCCTGATGAACTTCCTGGGCTTCATCTTCCAGGCGCGCTATGAGCGCCGCATCTCCGCATGAAGCCGATCGCGATCGGCGCGCGCGGGGTCTATCGCATCGAGCCGAGCCCCTCGCACACGGCCTCGGCGATCGGCAATGCGGGCGTGCATGTGGTCTCGACGCCGGCCTTGATCGGTTTCCTCGAGGATGCGAGCCATCGCGCGATCCTCGACTGCTACGAGGCCGGTGAGGTCAGTGTCGGCACCAAGGTCGATATCGAGCATCTGGCGGCGGCGCCCCTGGGGCAGCCGATCGAGGCGACGGCCGAGGTGACCGCGGTCCAGGGCCGGCGCGTGGATTTCCAGGTCGAGGCGCGCCAGGGCGATCGCGTCGTCATGCGCGGGCGCCATCAGCGGGCCGTGGTCGACCTCGCGCGCTTCCTCGCGGCCGAAAAAAAGCCCCGCTAGTTCCTCCCTCCGTCTTTTTGCGAATCATTCGCGACAACGCTTGACAGGCCTCTGCCAGGGCCTTAAACATGTCTGCGAATGGTTCTTAATTGCATCTTATCCACCGCTATGACGGCCCTCACGCAGCGCGCCAGGTTCATCTTCAAGTCTTTGATATTTTTGGTGCTTCTGGTGCTGGCAGGGATTGGCATCGCGACCGGTTCGGAACGTGGCGGACATGACAGCGTGACGCTCCGAACAGCCTCGGTCACGAGCCAGCAGGATCGGAATTTCGGTGGGTGGGATGGCCGGAACGAGGTTTGGGGATCCAGGGCGGGCGGGGGCCTGCTCTGACGGACTAGACGCCTGATCCCCGGGCTCGGACCCGGCAAGGACTTCCATCGGGATCCGCCGGTCGCGGGACCGGTTGGGCGAAACTTGGCTCTCCCCTTGTTTGCCCAGCAGTCGACCGGCGGTTCGGGCCCTCGCGACGACTAGGGCCTGCCGGTTTCCGCCCGCGTGACAAACGTTCGAGCGCCTCTCTCCTCGGACCTTAACTCACGCGGGCGGGACCGAAACACTTCCAACATCCTTGCGCCGACTCTTCGGCTGTCAACGTTCGTCGGGCAGCGGTGGCGTGCGCGAGGGAACGGGGCTCGACTGGATGATCGAGGTCGTGGTCTGGCCGAAGACGAGGAAGCGGTCGAGCAGGGGATCAAGCGCGTCGAGCGATTCCAGATGGATCTTCATCAGGAAACAATCCTCGCCGGTGATGCGATGACATTCGGTCACCTGCGGCAGCGACTGGGCGAGCTTCGCGATCTTGGGCAATTGGCCGGGCATCGGACGGATGCGGATGATCGCTGCGATCGGCAGTCCGAGGGCGGCCGGATCGAGCTCGAGGCGATAGCCCAGGATGATGCCGGCCTCTTCGAGGCGCTGGACGCGTTCCTTCACCGCCGGCGCTGACATCTTCACCTTGCGCGCGAGCGCCGAGATCGCCATGCGCGGATCCGCGCGCAAGTGACGGAGCAGATCGAGATTGCGGGGATCCTGCAGCAATTTCGACATTTGAAGGCCGACCGGCCGCTTCGCTTTCGATTTCATCGAAGAATCTCCAAAATTCTTTCGCCTCGATATGGAAGAACCTGCATCCGCCGCCCGATCATAGGGTGGTCATGGATTCTTCGCCATCACCGGAGACCCAGCCTGCATCGCCAGCCCTGATCGGCGCGCTCGCCGGGCGCGTCCCGCCGCTGGGCTATTTCATGGTCAGCGCGGTCTTCCATTATCTGGGGCCGTCCTTCGCGGTTCTGCTGTTCGCGAGGATCGAAGTGCTGGGCGTGGCCTGGCTGCGCGTCGCGACCGCGGCCGTTATCTTCGGCCTGTCGCGCCGCGCCTGGCGTTTCTGGTTCCGGGCCACGCGGGCCCAGCGCCTGACCGTGCTGGCGCTGGGTCTCGTGCTGGCGGCGATGAACGGTTTCTTCTATCTGGCGATCGATCGGCTGCCCTTGGGCACGGTCGGCGCCATCGAGTTCATCGGCCCGATCGCGCTCGCTGCCATCGGCATGCGAACCGCGCGCAATCTCCTGGCCCTGGGCCTCGCGGTCGCCGGCGTCGCGATCCTGACCGACATCCGGTTGGCGGGCGAGCCGCTGGGCTATCTCTTCGCCTTCGCCAATGCGGGGCTGTTCCTGCTCTATATCCTGCTGGGCCATCGCATCGCGGCCTCCGGCGGTGCCGCCGGCATCGAGCGGCTGGGGGCGGCGATGGGCGTGGCCCTCGTCGTCATCACGCCCTTCGGGATCGGTGCCGCCTGGCCCGCCTTCGGCGATCCGTTGCTGCTGCTGGCGGGTGCTGGCGTCGGCATCGCCTCGTCGGTGGTGCCCTATATCTGCGACCAGCTCGCCATGGCGCGATTGTCCCGCGCGCATTTCGCGCTGCTGCTCTCGGTGCTGCCGGCGATGGCGAGCCTGATCGGGTTCGTCGTGCTACGGCAGATACCGAGCCTGGCCGAGCTGTTCGGCATCGGTCTTGTGGCGGCGGGCGTGGCCCTGCGCCGCGAAAGCTGAGCGGGTCGCGCCTGCGTTACTGCGCGACGCGTCCCGATCCGCGCGCTGGCCGCGGCCATGATGGTGGCGCCGGTTACCGCCAGGCCGGGGATTCACCCCGATCAGGATTGGCGCGAGACTTCCGTCAGTTTGGGGGATTTTGTTTGTGCTGATGGAACTTGAATAATGCAGCGGCGATGAAGCCCGGATCAATGAACAGCGACGCCGGCCCGATGCTTTCCGGCAGATCTCCGCCGAGAAGTTTGGCATGGTAGCTGATCGCGTTTCCCGCGAGCGCGGGTTCGCTTAGCTCGACGATGGCGATGCCGGCCTGCCCGCTATTGTGGGTGACGAGGCTGGCATTGGGCGGATCGGCGGCAAAACTCTCCTTCGCGGCATCCCAAGACTTTACGAACTCGTCGTACGGTATTTCGCCGATGTCGCGGTTGGGCCGCTCGCCAAAAAAGGTCGTCGTCTTGCCGATCCCATTGAGCGTCAGGAGGCCGTCCTTGAAGTTCCCCGAAGTCGCCGTCTGGACGAAGTCAAATTCCTCGGGCGCATCGGCCTTGGCAGCCTCGTCCGCGAAGGACACCGTGCTTGTCACCAGCCAACCCGCCGCGACAATTGCTGCAAACGCACATTTCCCGACCATCACCGCCTCCCTTCGGTTGCTTCGTCGCGAAGAATATAGATATGCACCGCTGGAGTGGCCATTGCCCGAGGCTGGGTGCTGCCGGCGATGGCGAGCCTGATCGGCTTCATTGTGCTGCAGCAGATGCCGAGCCTGACGGAGCTGCTCGG
Organism: Hypericibacter sp.; assembly: GCF_050729195.1. NCBI lineage: Bacteria > Pseudomonadati > Pseudomonadota > Alphaproteobacteria > Rhodospirillales > Dongiaceae > Hypericibacter > Hypericibacter sp. The sequence continues at coordinate 7,700 of NZ_JBOHKS010000182.1, read as the reverse complement.
CATCGGCCTCGTCGTTGCGGGTGTGGCCCTGCGCCGCGAGATCTGAGCGCTATTGCGCGGCGCGGCCCGACCCGCGCGCGGCCTTGTGAGCGCGTGCGACGCCGAGGAAATTGTCATAGAGCCGGCGCGCCGCCAGCGTCATCGAGGCCAGCTCCTGCTTGGCCGCGGCCTCGATCTGAGGCAGGGCGTCGGCGCCGAGCCTGCCCGCCAGGGCCTTGGCATATTCAGGCACGCAGCCCCATTGCGGCACGGTCTCGCCGGTGATCTCGACATGATACTGGATGCCCCAGGCCCGTTCGCCGACCCGCATCGCCTCGACCGCGCAATCGGGCGAGCGCGCCAGCACCGTCGCCTGCGAGGGCAACTTGGTCACCTCGACCGAATGCCATTGCAGCGCCTTGGCTTTGGTCGGCAGCCCGCGGAACAGCACGTCGCGATGGGCCTCCTTGGTGAGCTCGACGCCGAGCACGCCGATCTCGGGCTTCGCCATGAGCTTGCATTCGCCGTCCAGCGCATCGGCCAGCAACTGATGGCCCAGGCAGAGGCCCAGATAGGGCATGCGCCGGCCGAGCACGGCCTGGCGGATGGCGGCCTTCTCAGCCACCAGCCACGGATGCTGGTCGGTTTGCCACACATCCATGGGCCCGCCCATGACCCAGAGCGCGTCATAGCGATCGAGGGCCGGGATGGGTTGCCCCTCATCGAGTTCGATCGCGTCCCAGGCGATGCCGTCGCTCTGCAGGAACTCGCGAAAGATGCCGGGATGCTCGCAGGCGATATGTTGGAAGACGAGAATGCGCATGAGGGTTTCGACCGCAATTCTGCTGACGGGTCTTCAAGCAAGCGGGCGCCAGCATAAGGCCGACGATGGCCGGGCGTCGATGGCTCTGCGGATCTGTAGATCGAACGGCGAGCGCGCCCGAAGGCGGCGCTCAGGCGCGGACGCGAAACAGAATGGGCTCGCCGCGCAGGATGGCATCGCGGCTCTCGGCCAGCTCATATCGCTGTGCGACCAGGGTGGCTCTGGCGGGCGGCAGGGGGGCGCTGGCACGCGGCTTGCCGCTGTCGGCCTGGGCCAGGATCTGGGCGAGGAAGGCGGCGCTGCTGCCCGCAGGCGGGGTCTGGGCGCGCGAAATTTCCGGCGGCGCCGAGGCCGCAAAGAGATCGACCGAACTCGCCTCCGCAGGCCGGTCGGCCCGCGGCAGATAGGCTTGCCAGCGATCCTGTCTGGTAATCGATGACGATATCGGGGGTGTCACGATATCGAGCGGCATTCTTTTGTCCTCCAGGGCCGTAAGCCGGCCTCTCAATCCGATTATTGAGGTAAACGCCTCTGGGACAAGCCGAGATCGCTAACAAACATGGTTAAAATGGTATTAGGCAGTTAACTTCAAATTCGAGCTAAATCCGCAGAAATCCGCCGCATTTAGCGCAAGACTGTGCGGTCTCGGGGCAACCATCTGGTTTCATAGATTCTTAAAGCCGCGGCCCCTATCGTCCGGGAAGCCGGCGAGGGTTCCAGGTTAGGGCACTTGGTTTCCTGATTGCCGCCGGCAGGATGCCTTCAGGTAGGAGGTTGTTGCCCATGACGGCGCGGTCTTGGCCGCAGACGGGCCCCGATTCCAAGGATTGGGTTCGGGATGCCATCGAGGCTTCCGGCGATCTTGTTTATGACTGGGACCTGACCGCCGACCGGATCGAATGGGTCGGGTTGGCGAGCGGTTTCTTCGGCACGGGCGATGAGCTGGTGCCGGACTCCGGTCGCATGCTCGCCAGTCACATCCATCCGGAAGATCTGCCGCAGCGCCTCAAGTCGCTGACCGAGCATTTCAACCAGCATGCGCCCTATGACTGCGAGTACCGCCTGCGGCTGCAGAGCGGCGAGGAATGCTGGGTGCATGATCGCGGCGCCGTGAAGCTCGGGGATGGCGGCGATCCGGAACGGCTGATCGGCACGCTACGCATGATCAATGCGCGCAAGCAGCATGAGGCGCGGCTCGAGCGGCTGGCGAGCTTCGACGACCTCACCGGTCATTTCAACAAGCTGCGGCTGCGCGATTCGATCGACCTCTGCCTCAAGGACAGCTACGAGGCCAACGTCACCAGCGCCTTCCTGGTGATCGGCGTCGACAATCTGAGCAAGGTCAACAACGCCTTCGGCTATCAGGCGGGCGACCAGGTGCTGATCGCGATCGGCCAGCATCTCGACCACATCCTGCGCTCCTCGGACACGGTCGGTCGCATCGGTGCCGACCGTTTCGGCGTGCTGCTGCCGCGCTGCTCCGACATCCAGATGAACCGCGCGGCCGAGCGCATCCTGCAGGCGGTGCGCGAGATGTCGATTCCGGTCGATCCGGCGCGCGTGCATGTGACGGTCTCGATCGGCGGCCTGGCCTTCCCGAATCCCGAGTCTATGACGGCCGAGGACATCGTCACCCGCGCCGAGACCGCACTGCGCCAGGCCAAGCGCGACGGGCGCGACCGATTCACGCTCTACCAGGCCTCGCAGCAGCAGAACCTGCTGCATCGCCGCAGCCAGACCATCGTCACCGAGGTCGAGCGCGCGATCGCCGAGAACCGCCTCTGCTTCGCCTTCCAGCCCGTGGTCGATGCCGGCTCGCATCAGCCTGTGTCTTATGAATGCCTGATCCGCCTCAAGAGCACGAGCGGCGAGCTGGTGCCCGCGGCCGCCTTCGTGCCGGTGGTGGAGCAGCTGGGACTGGTGCGCCAGATGGACCGCCATGTGCTCGAGCTCGCGGCGGCCGAGCTGGCGATCCACCCCACCGTCGAGCTGGCGGTCAATCTCTCGGGCCTGACCGCCGCCGACCCGAGCTGGTTCCGCGCGCTCAAGCTGCTGTTGCAGGATCGCCCGGAAATGGCCCGCCGGCTGATCTTCGAGATCACCGAGACCACGGCGCTGCAGGATGTCGAAGAGACGGCGCGCTTCATCCAGCAGCTGAAGGATCTCGGCTGCCGCCTGTCGCTCGACGATTTCGGCGCCGGCTACACCAGCTTCCGTCACCTGCAGGCACTCAATTTCGACATCGTGAAGATCGACGGCAGCTTCATCCGCAATCTGCGCGACAATCCCGAGCATCAGCTCTTCGTGCGCAACCTCTTGGGCATGGCCGATGCCTTCGGCCTCAAGACGGTCGCCGAATGCGTCGAGACCGGCGAGGATGCGGGCTTCCTCACCAACGAGGGTGTCCATTACCTGCAGGGCTATTATTTCGGCCGGCCGAGCCTCGAGCGTCCCTGGCTCACCGAGACCCTGCCGGTCGCGGCTTTGCCCGCGCTCAAGAGCGGCGCCAAGAAAGCCGGCGCCGCCTGATCCCGGCGTAAGGCGTCAGCTCTTGTCGGGTGCGCCCTTGTCGGGGCTCTTTTGCGGCTTCCCGTCGGACTTATGCTCTTCGCGCGCCTTGCCGACCAGCGACGAGATCTCGCGCTGGATCGCTTCCAGCCGCGAGCGCAATTCCTCGATCTGATCCTCGCTCTGGGGCGGCGAACCGGCCGGCGGCGTCGCGTTGTTGCGCGGCGAGGCTTCGCTCGGGCGCGGTGCGGCTCCCGGGGCGCCACCGGGCTGCGGCGGCATGCCGGCCTGGAACGGATTGAACATCCGCATCGCACGTTCGAAGAAGACCAGGTTCTGCTTGCTCATCTCCTCGAAGCGGCCGAACGGGAACATGCCGCCGAGGCTGTCATGCATGTAGCGGCGCATCTGCTCCTGGTTGCGCGCGAAGGATTCCATCGACTGCTCGAGATATCGCGGCACCAGGAACTGGAGATTGTCGCCATAGAAGCTGATGAGCTGGCGCAGGAAGTTGAGGGGGAGCAGGTTCTGCCCGCCCTTCGATTCCTCCTCGACGATGATCTGGGTCAGGACCGACCGGGTGATGTCCTCGCCGCTCTTGGCGTCATAGACCACGAACTCGACGCCGTCCTTCACCATCTGGCAGAGATGGTCGAGGGTCACATAGCTGCTGGTGGCCGTGTTGTAGAGACGCCGGTTGGCATATTTCTTGATGGTGATCGGCGCCTTGGCCCCCGATTTTTCCTCGGACTTTTCCTCCATGCGCGTCACCTCTGTCGTCACCCGTTGCGCCGCAGCATAGCAGGATTCCGGCCCCGTTGTGCAACGCGAGGATTTCCGCCCTGCGCCGCAGCAAGTGGAAACAGGCCAAGGGCTTGGCTATAGTCGACGCTCCGAACCCAGAGGCCCAGACGCCATGGCCGAGCCGCCTGACCTCGCCCAACTGGCCAAGCGCTATCTCGATCTGTGGGAGAGCCAGCTCACGGCGTTCGGCAGCGATCCGGCGCTGCTCGATCAGGTCGCCCGCACGGTCGCGGCCATGGGGGCCACGCTGGTCGCGGCCAGCGGTGGCGTGAACGAGCCCCCGGGAGAGAACGAGGCCCCGGGAAAGAACGAGGACGGTCATGGCCGAAGCCGCAAGCAGGACGCCGCCGCCAAGGCTCGGCCCCCGGCCGCTGCCGCAGCATCTCCTGACGGCCATGCTCGGCTGGACCAGCTCGCTCGCCAGCTGGCGGATATGGAGCGCCGCCTCGCCGGAATCGAGGCCGCCCTTGCCGGAAAACCTCGCGCCCCTCGGCCTCGATCTCGCAAAGCTCGATCCTGACGATTTCGCCGCGGCGCTCGAACGCGAGACCGTGGCGCGGCTCGACCGCCTTGCCGCCGGCATCGTCGCCTATCGGACCTTTCCTGCCCGCCGCCAGATCGCCGAGCCGCCGGTCGCCTGGCGCGAAGGCACGGCGCGGTTGCTGACGTTCGGCGCGGCGAAGAGCCACGCGAAAACCGGCAAGGGCGTCGATCGCAAGCCGGCGCTTCTGGTGGTGCCGTCGCTCATCAACCGCGCCTATGTGCTCGATCTCGACGAGGATCGCAGCCTGATGCGGTTTCTCGCCGGCGAAGGCTTCACCGTCTATCTGCTCGATTGGGACGCGCCGGGTCCAGCCGAGCGCCGCTTCGGCCTCACCGATTATATCGCCGGCCGTCTCTCCCGCGCGCTCGATGCGGTCGCCGAGCGCGAGCCCGGCCGTCCCATCGTCATGCTGGGCTATTGCATGGGCGGCCTGCTGGCACTCGCGGCGGCGCAAGCGCGCCAGCGCGATCTCGCCGGGCTTGTGCTGATGGCCACACCCTGGGACTTCCATGCCGAGCATCCGGAGCAGGGGAAGCTCATCGGCGCGATGGCCTCGACCCTGGAGCCGACCTTCGCGCATCTGGGAGAGATGCCGGTCGATGCGCTGCAATCGCTCTTCGCCGGCGTCGATCCCTTCCAGATCGTGCGCAAGTTCCTGTCCTTCGCCGAGCTCGATCCGGAGAGCGACAAGGCGAAGCTCTTCGTGGCGCTCGAGGACTGGCTCAATGACGGCGTGCCGCTGGCCGCACCCGTCGCGCGCGAATGCATGACGGGATGGTATGGCGAGAACACGCCCGCGACCCTTCGCTGGCGGGTCGCGGGCGAGATCGTCGATCCCGCGAGGATCGATCTCCCCTCGCTGGTGGTGATCCCCGACCAGGACCGCATCGTGCCGCCGGCCTCGGCGCTGGCGCTGGCCAAGGCGCTGCCCCGGGCCGAGCGCCTCGCCCCCGCCGCCGGCCATATCGGCATGGTGGTGGGCGGCAGCGCCAAGCCGAAGCTCTGGCGGCCTCTGGCGGCGTGGATGGCGCGCCTGCCGGCATGAGCTGGACGTCATTCGCAAGGGCGCTTGATTGCATCTGCGTGTCATAACGAAAGGCAGCAAAGCCCTGCGACATCACGGGCTTCCCCAAGCCGGGGACCTCGGCTTGCGGCGCCCGGCCCGGGACGAGTAAGGTCGGACGAGACGCGCCGTCCGGGATCCCCCTAAGAACCGCAGGCGGCCTTCCCCTTTCCCCCCGCGGCTGTTCGCATCGCCGGGAAGCAGCAAGGAGTTCCGTCCCATGTCCGAGATCGTCATCGTCGGCGCGGCGCGCACGCCGGTCGGTTCCTTCAATGGATCGCTGTCGAGCCTGCCCGCGCACAAGCTGGGCGAGGTCGCGATCAAGGCCGCGATGGCGCGCGCCAAGGTCGAGCCCGGCGAAGTGGACGAGGTCGTGCTCGGTCAGATCCTGACCGCGGCCGAAGGGCAGAATCCGGCGCGCCAGGCGGCGGTCGGCGCCGGCATCCCCTATGAGAAGACCGCCTACAACATCAACCAGCTTTGCGGCTCGGGCCTGCGCGCGGTGGCGCTGGGTTTCCAGGCGATCCGCGGCGGCGACAGCAAGATCGTGGTGGCGGGCGGCCAAGAGAGCATGAGCCAGGCGCCGCATGCCACGCATCTGCGCAACGGCGTGAAGATGGGCCCGGCCGAGATGGTCGACACCATGATCAAGGACGGGCTGTGGGACGCCTTCAACGGCTATCACATGGGCAACACCGCCGAGAACGTGGCGCAGAAATGGCAGATCACGCGCGCCCAGCAGGACGAGTTCGCGGCGGGCTCGCAAGCGAAGGCCGTGGCGGCGCAGCAGGCCGGCCGATTCAAGGACGAGATCGTCCCGGTCACGATCAAGGATCGCAAGGGCGATATCACCGTCGACACCGACGAATATCCGCGCGCCGGCACCACGGCCGAAACGCTGGCGAAACTTCGCCCGGCCTTTCTCAAGGAGAACGGCACGGTCACGGCCGGCAACGCCTCGGGCATCAATGACGGCGCCGCCGCGGTCGTGCTGATGACGGCCGAGGAAGCCAAGCGCCGCGGGCTGACGCCCTTGGCGCGTATCGTTTCCTGGGCCACGGCCGGCGTCGATCCGGCGATCATGGGCTCGGGGCCCATTCCTTCCAGCCGCGCCGCCCTTGCCAAGGCGGGCTGGAAGATCGGCGATCTCGACCTGATCGAGGCGAACGAGGCCTTCGCGGCGCAGGCTTGCGCCGTCAACAAGGAACTCGGCTGGGATGCGAGCAAGGTCAATGTCAATGGCGGCGCCATCGCGATCGGCCATCCGATCGGTGCTTCGGGCGCGCGCGTGCTGGTGACGCTGCTGCATGAGATGCAGAAGCGGAACTCGAAGAAGGGTCTCGCCACGCTCTGCATCGGCGGCGGCATGGGCATCGCCATGTGCGTGGAACGCTGAGATTTGGGTGCGTGGAACGCTAAGACCGAGAATCCTGGATAACGGGCCGGCAGGGACAGGGAGAGAAGATCATGAGCAGGCTTGCGCTCGTTACCGGTGGCACGCGTGGCATCGGCCGCGCCATCGCGGAAGCGCTGAAGAAGGCGAACTACCGCGTGGTCGCGAACTATTCGGGCAACGATGCGGCCGCGCGGGAATTCACCGCCGAGACCGGCATCCCCGCGGTGAAGTTCGATGTGGGCGACTATGCCGCCTGCGAGGCCGCGATCAGGAAGATCACCGCCGAGCAGGGACCGATCGAGATCCTGGTCAACAATGCCGGCATCACCCGCGACACGACGCTGCATAAGATGACGCCGCAGATCTGGGACGAGGTGCTCCGCACCAACATCACCAGCTGCTTCAATCTCTCGCGGTTGGTGATCGAATCGATGCGCGAGAAGAGCTTCGGCCGCATCCTCAATATCGGCTCGATCAACGGCCAGTCGGGCCAGTTCGGCCAGTCGAACTATGCCGCGGCCAAGGCCGCCATGCATGGCTTCAGCAAGGCGCTGGCGCTGGAAACGGCCGCCAAGGGCATCAC
>NZ_JBOHKS010000181.1:0-2407 GCF_050729195.1 Hypericibacter sp. | reverse complement strand
CTCCAAGAGTCGCGGGCGAAGCCCGCCGGGGGGAGGGGAAGTAAGGCGAAGCAGGGAACTTCCTCTTAAGCACGCTCGAGCGGATCGCGGTGGCGTGACCCGAGGCGCCTGACAGGAAATCCGCATGCTTGCAGAAGTGCCACATCACGTCTGCCGGAACACCGGATAGGTCAGCTCCCAGGGCTCCTGTTTCGAAGCCTCGGCCCATTCGCGCATCGCCGGCAGGTTGTTGACAGCCTCGATATAGGCGCTCGTGGCCGGATCGAGCTTGGCGCCATAGGTGATGAAGCGCGTGGTGACCGGCGCATACATCGCATCGGCGATGGTGAAGCCGCCATAGAGGAAATCGCCCTTGCCGTTGGCACCGGCCTTGCCGAAGCGCTCGCGCGCCTCGTGCCACAAGCCGATCACGCGGTCGATCTCGGCGGTGCAGTGGGACTGGCGGTTGCGTTCGGGCCAGCGGCCCCGGATATCCATCGGCATGTTGCGCCGGAGCTCGGCGAAGCCGCCATGCATCTCGGTGGCGACCGCGCGGGCATGGGCGCGGACCGCGGGATCGCTGGGCCAGAGATGGGCCTGCGGACGAATCTCCGCCACATACTCGCAGATCGCGAGCGATTCCCAGATCTTCACCGCCCCATGCTCCAGCAACGGCACCTTGCCGGAACCGGAGAAGGCCTTGATCTGTTTATGCGTGTCGGGCTGGTCGAGCGGCACCATGACCTCGCGGAAGCCGAGGCCCGCCTGCTTCATCGCCAGCCAGGGTCGCAGCGACCAGGAGGAATAGTTCTTGTTGCCGATATAGAGCGTCATGTCGGTCATGAGGGGATTCCGGCGGGTCAAAAAGGGGCTCCAGTAAGCCCGAGCCCCTCGGGCGAGGCAAGGCAGGGGCCCGGCTTCCTCCCTCAGCCCCTCTTTTCAGCCCGGTTGGGGCAGGCCATGCTGGCGACTCGCTGCCGATCCCGCCCTTCCTGTCATCCCCTCGAGGAGATCATGGCCGAGATTTCTGCGCTCACCGACCGCGCCGCCGGCAAGACCGCCGTCATCCATCCCGTCGCCCGGTCGCAATACCGCAACTGGCTCAAGGGCCAGAATGCCAGCTTGCGCAACTGGATCGCGGCCACCGACTTCAAGGCGGAGCCGTCGCGCCATCTGCTGCTGCCGGCGCGCGATGGCGGCATCGGCTCGGTGCTGCTGATTCTCGAGGACGGGCTCGATCTCTGGTCCTGGGGTGCCTTGCCGCAGAGCATCCCGGAAGGACGCTATCGCGTCGACGCGCCGCTGACGCCGCTCCAGGCCAGCGCTGCTGCCTTCGCCTGGGCGCTCGGCGCCTATTCCTTCGACCGCTACCGCAAGCCCAAGCGCGAGCCGGCCAAGCTGGTCTGGCCGAAGAACGCCAACCGCGCCAAGGTCGAGACCATGGCCGCCGCCGTCCACTGGGTGCGCGACATGATCAACACGCCGGCCGACGATATGGGCCCGGCGGAGCTCGCGGCCGAGGCCGAGACGTTGGCCAAGGCCAACGGCGCCAGCTTCAAGGTGATCGTCGGCGATGCGCTGCTGAAGGCCGATTATCCCTCCGTGCATGCGGTCGGTCGCGCCTCCTCGCGTCCGCCGCGCCTGATCGACATCAAATGGGGCACGAAGGGACCGAAGATCGCGCTGGTGGGCAAGGGCGTCTGCTTCGATTCCGGTGGCCTGGATCTCAAGAACGCGGCTGGCATGCTGCAGATGAAGAAGGATATGGGCGGTGCCGCCCATGTGCTGGGCCTGGCGCGCATGATCATGGAGACCAAGCTGCCGGTGCGCCTGCGCGTGCTGGTGCCGGCGGTCGAGAACGCGGTCTCGGGCAATGCCTTCCATCCGCTCGACATCCTCAAGACCCGCAAAGGGATCTCGGTCGAGGTCGGCAACACCGATGCCGAAGGCCGTCTCATTCTTTCGGACGCGCTGACCGAGGCCGATCGCGACGATCCGGCTCTGATCGTGGATTTCGCGACCCTCACCGGGGCCGCGCGCGTGGCGCTGGGGCCGGAGCTGCCGGCGCTGTTCTCGAACCACGACGCGACCGCGGACTCGCTGCTGAAGCTCGCGATCGAGAATCAGGAGCCGTTCTGGCGCCTGCCGCTGCACAAGCCCTATCGGCGCATGCTCGACAGCAAGATCGCCGACATCAACAATGTCGGCGATGGCGGCTTCGCCGGCGCCATCACGGCGGCCCTGTTCCTGGCCGAGTTCGTGCGGCCGACCACGCCCTGGGTGCATTTCGACATCATGGCGGCCAACGCCCGCGGCCGTCCGGGCCGGCCCGAGGGCGCGGATGCGATGGGCCTGCGCGCGGTCTATGCGCATATCGCCGGTCTCGCGGCGAATGGCGGCGATGCCGCAGAAGAGTCTGCGGCATCGC
>NZ_JBOHKS010000180.1:0-4181 GCF_050729195.1 Hypericibacter sp. | reverse complement strand
ACCTTCCCGCTCTATGTCGAGGTCGACGAGATTTACAACCTCGCCTGTCCGGCCTCGCCGATCCACTACCAGCACGATCCCGTGCAGACCACGAAGACCAGCGTGCACGGTGCGATCAACATGCTGGGCCTCGCCAAACGCCTGCGCGCCAAAGTGTTCCAGGCCTCGACCAGCGAGGTCTATGGCGATCCCGAGGTGCATCCGCAGCCCGAGAGCTATCGCGGCAGCGTCAACCCGATCGGTCCCCGGGCCTGCTATGACGAGGGCAAACGCTGCGCCGAGACGCTGTTCTTCGATTATCACCGCCAGCACAATCTGCGCATCCGCGTGGCCCGGATCTTCAACACCTATGGCCCGCGCATGCATCCCAATGACGGCCGCGTGGTCTCGAACTTCGTGGTGCAGGCGCTGCGCGGCGAGCCGATCACGATCTTCGGCGAAGGCCGCCAGACCCGCGCCTTCTGCTATGTGGACGATCTGGTCGAGGGCTTCATCCGGCTGATGGCGGCGCCCGACGCGCTGACCGGTCCGGTCAATCTCGGCAATCCCGGCGAATTCACCATCCGCCAGCTGGCCGAGATGGTGATCGAGCAGACCGGCTCCAAATCGAAGCTCGTGTTCCATCCGCTGCCGGCCGACGACCCGCAGCAGCGCCGGCCCGACATTACGCTGGCGCAAGAGAAGCTGGGCTGGCAGCCCAAGATTCCCCTGAAGGAAGGGCTGACCAAGACGATCGCCTATTTCGACGGGCTCCTGGCGCGGCTTCCCAACCACGTTTTTCAACGTTAGGAAAAGCGCTCCATCAGGAGCGCGTCTTCGTCTCCAGCCGGGCCATGAATTTCGCTTCGTCGATGATGAAGCGCTCGTGATGGCCGCGGCCGATCACGTCCTTGTCGTCGCGGGCCTCGACCTTGAAACGTAGCCGCTTGCCATCGACCTCGACGAGCTCGATGTCGACAGTGACCGTCATGCCGATCGGCGTGGCCGCCTCATGGCTGAGATCGACGCGGGTGCCGACCGTGCGCTGGCCGGGCTCCAGATGGGGTTCGAGCGCCGCCACGCAGGTTTCCTCGACGAAGCCCACCATGAAGGCGGTGGCGAAGACCGGCGGCATGTCATGGAAATGTGGGAAGGCGGGCGACACTTTCGGCACCGTCAGGCTCGCATCGACCGTGACGCTTTCGCGATGGCGCAATCCGATCGGAGGCAGAGCCATGGAAGCGCTCCTCGGAAGAGTCTATTTCGTGAAATCGAGATTGGCGGGATTGCTGCCGCAGACCAGCACCGCGACGCGCTCGGCCTGCTGCGGGCGGTAGCGCCCCGAGAGCAGCGCCGCGAAGGCCGCGGCGCCGCCGGGCTCGGCCGCGAGCCGCAGGATGCGCCATAGCGCGGTCTGTGCCTGCACGATCGCCTCGTCGGAAACCAGCACCACCTTCTCGACATGGCGCCGCGCGATCGGAAACATCAACTGCCCGACGCGGCGCGGCGCCAGCGAATCGGCCGCGATGCCACCCGCTTCGGCGTCGACAGGCTCGCCCGCCTCGAGCGCGCGATAGAGCGTGGGTGCCGCTTCCGGTTCGACACCGACGATCTTGACCTTGCCCGCGAACCAGGCGGCGATGCCGCCGATGAGGCCGCCGCCGCCCACCGCCACCAGCAGCGTGTCGATCGCGGGCGCCTGTTCCTCGATCTCCATGCCGACGCTGCCCTGGCCCAGCAAGGTCTCGCGCTGGTCATAGGCATGGATCGGCATCGCGCCGGTGCGTAGCTCCCAGGCTTCGCTCTCGGCCAGCGCGTCGGCATAGCGTTCGCCGCCCACGACGAGATCGGCGCCATAAGAGCGGATGCGCTCGATCTTGGAGGGCGAGGCGACGCGCGGCACGAAGATCTTGGCGGGAAGCCTGCGCTTCATCGCCGCATAGGCGACGGCCGCCCCGTGATTGCCGCCCGAGGCCGCCACCACGCCCGCCTTCGGAACCTCGCGCAACAGCAGGCTGGCGAAGGCGCCGCGCGGCTTGAACGAGCCGGTATGCTGCAGCAGCTCGAGCTTGAGCTGCAGCGCGCCGGCGTCGAGGCCGAAATCGGCGCTGTCCACGCTCATCATCGGCGTGCGCCGGATGTAGGGCGCGATCAGCTTTGCCGTTGCCGCGATCGTCTCACGGTCGATCGTCACATTCGTATCGGTCATCGGGATCCGTCGGGAAACTGGGGTCATCGATCGGGAAAGGCGCAAGCTTACAGCGTCAGCGCCCAGGTTTCGCTGACAAGATCATGGCCGAAGCTGTGATAGGACTCGGACTCGATCAGGCGGAATCCCGCCTTTTGGTAGAGATGCCGGGCGGCGAAGAGGTGACTGTTGGTCCAGAGCCGGACCTGGCCGTAGCCGCAGCTGCGGGCGAAGGCGAGGCATTCGTCGATCAGCCGCTGGCCCAGCCCCAGCCCGCGGGCCGCGGGCTCGACCAGGAGCAAGCGGAGCTTGGCCACGCTCGCGGATTCCTGCACCAGGAAGATCGAGCCGAGGATCTGGCCGTCGCGCTCGGCGATCCAGCAGCGCTCGCGCGCCGGCTGGAAGTTCTTGATGAAACCGGCCGTGATCTCGGCGACCAGGGCCTCGAAGCTTTCGTCCCAGCCATATTCCGCCGCATAGAGCGCCGCGTGACGATGCACCACCCAGCCCATGTCCCCCGGGCGATGCGGACGCAGGATGTAATCGGGCGCCACCGGAGCAGCGGCCGCGTCGGCGGCGCTACCTTTGCCCAGCACGCCTTCGATCTGATCCATCGCGCGTTCGAGCCAGCTCTGCTGCGGTTCCGACAAGGGCTCGAGCAGCGCCGTGATCTGCTGGCGCGTGGTGCGGTCAAGGCCGGCGAAGGTCTTGCGACCCAGCGCGGTCAGCGTCAGGTGGCGCTGGCGCGCATCCTCGGCCGAGGCGGCGCGGGCGAGGAGGCCCTGCTTCTCGAAGCCCCGCAGGATGCGGCTCAGATAGCCGGGATCGAGGCCCAGATCCTTGACCAGATCGGAGGCCGTCGGCCGCTCGCGATGCGCCAGCTCATAGAGAACGCGGGCCTGGGTCAGGCTGTAGGGACTGTCCAGCAGCCCTTCGCCCAGCACGCCGATCTTGCGGGTGTAGAAGCGGTTGAAGCGGCGGACCGCTTCGACCCGGCGATCGAGATCGGCCGACAGCACCATGGGGGATCTCCCGTCTGAGAAGGGCTCATGGTTTGGCATATAGTTGACTCAGTCAACTATATAGTTGGTAACCGCCGGACGCGGGCTCGTCGCCGGTTCATTTGGCCGGGCAGACCGCGGCGCCGGCGTCGGGCGCGTCGAGGGCCCGGGTCATGATGGTGTTGGCGCGCTTCTTCACATAGGCCCCCGGATTGGCGGCCGACCATTCGTCCGGGTTGGGCAGCACGGAGGCCAGGAGGGCCGCCTGATAGCGCGACAGCTCGGCCGCGCTCTTCTTGAAGAAGCGCTGCGAGGCGGCCTCGGCGCCATAAATGCCGGGGCCGAACTCGATGACATTGAGATAGACCTCCATGATCCGCTGCTTGCCCCAGACGAACTCGATCAGGAGGGTGAAATAGGCCTCGAGGCCCTTGCGGACCCAGGTTCGGCTCGGCCAGAGAAACACGTTCTTGGCGGTCTGGTTGGAGATGGTCGAGCCGCCGCGCAGCCGGCTCGACCCTGCCTCGATCTTGTCCCAGGCGGCCTGGATCGAGGTCCAGTCGAAGCCGTGATGCTCGCAGAAATGCGCATCCTCGGCGGCGATGACGCTGCGGATGAGATCGGGCGAGATCCGCTCGATCGGGGTCCAGTCCTTGTGGAGGCCGTGCCCGTCGATCAGGCCTTCGATCATGAGGATGGTGATCGGCGGCGGCAGCGACTGGTAGATGACAGTCAGCAGGATCGAGAACGCGAAGCAGCCCGCGCCGATGCGCAAGCCCCAGCGCCAAAGGCGGCCCGGCAGCGACCACCGCGGCCGCGATTTGGCGGTCGTCGGAGGATCGGCCGGCGGCATCACCGTTTCGCCTCGCGATTCAGGCTCCCCATCTCCCAAGCTGCGCCCGGCCTCCCCTGCTGTCCCGGCAATCTAGCGGCGGCCTTGCAGGACTGCCAACACGCAAGGCGCGCCCGCGGAAATCACAGCCCGAGGACATGGACAAGCCCGAAACCCCTCA
>NZ_JBOHKS010000179.1:0-11133 GCF_050729195.1 Hypericibacter sp. | reverse complement strand
GGCCGGACCCCGATCGTGGCAGCGCCGTATTTTGCCGCCGCCGCATCCTTCAGCAGGTTCATCTTGGGCGAACCAATGAAACCGGCCACGAACAGATTGGCCGGGCGGTTATAGAGTTCCAGCGGCGCTCCGACCTGCTCGATGTTGCCGGCGTTCAACACCACGATCTTGTCGGCCATGGTCATGGCCTCGACCTGGTCGTGGGTGACATAGATCATGGTGGCCTTGAGCGCCTGATGCAGCCGGGTCAGCTCGACCCGCATCTGTACCCTGAGCTTGGCATCGAGGTTCGAGAGCGGCTCGTCGAACAGGAACACCTTGGGCTGGCGCACGATCGCGCGGCCGATCGCCACGCGCTGCCGCTGGCCGCCCGAGAGCGCGCGGGGCTTGCGCTCAAGCAGCTCGGTGATCTGCAGGATCTCCGCCGCTTCCTGGACCCGCCGCCGGATCTGCGCCCGATCGACCTTCGAGATACGCAGGCCGAAGGCCATGTTCTCGAACACGCTCATATGCGGATAGAGCGCGTAATTCTGGAACACCATGGCGAGGCCACGCTCGGCCGGGGGCAGATGGTCGACCCGCTCGCCGCCGATATGGATGGTGCCGGCGCTGACCTCTTCCAGGCCTGCGATCAGGCGCAGGAGGGTGGTCTTGCCGCAGCCGGACGGCCCGACGAAGACCGTGAACTCCTGCTTCTCGATCTCGAGATCGACGCCATGGATGATCTCCGTCTCGCCGAAGGATTTGACCAGCGATTTGATCTCGACATAGGACATGGCGATCGACGGGGCTTTCCAAAATACCGGAAGTCGGTGCGCTATTCTGAACGCCGACCCTAGATAGCGGCGCTGCGCGCGTCAACAGAACGGACTGGCCGCACCCATCGATATCGCAACCGCCTGATGTTGAGTATCCTCGGGGGCTTCGCCCTTTTTGACGATCCTGAGAAATTCGGTTCCAGACACATGCCTGGCAAGTCCCCACAGACCATTCCCAGGATCGATATCGCACCCTTCATGGCGGGCAGCGGGAAGGCGCCGGCTACGGTTGCTGCCGTTCGAAAAGCTTGCGAGGAGATCGGCTTCTTCGCGATCGCCGGCCATGGCGTTCCAGACCCCGCAATCGCCCGCATCTACGATCTGTCGCGGGCTTTCTTCGATCTGCCGGCGCCGCAGAAGGCGCGCGTCGCCAAGACGGGAACGCTCCTGGGCGGCCTCATGCATTTCCCGCTCAAGGCGGAGAGCCTGGGATCGACGCGGGGCGATCCGAAGCCTGGCGACTGGAAGGAATCGCTCGATTACGGGCCGGGCTTCTATGGCGATGCCTGGCCGGCCGCTCCGGCCGGATTGCAGCAGGCTTGGCTCAATTATTACGAGGTGATGGGCGGGCTGGCGCGGGTCCTGCGCCGGATCCTCGCCAGCGCCATGGGCCTGCCCGAGGATCATTTCGAGAGCCAGTTCGACCGGCACCTCTCCTCGCTGCGCATCAACCATTACCCGGACCAGCCGACAGCGCCCGAGCCGGGCCAACTCCGCGCCGGCGCTCACACCGACTATGGCTTCCTCACCATTCTGCGCTCGGAAGATGCGCCGGGCGGGCTGCAGGTCATGACTCGCGCCGGCGACTGGATCGACGTGCCGACCCAGCCTGGAACCTTGCTGGTCAATCTGGCCGACACGCTGATGCGCATGACCAACGACCGCTGGGTCTCGACGCCCCATCGCGTCGTCAACCCACCACGCACGCTGACGCAAGGCACGCGCCGGCAATCGATCGCCTATTTCCACAATCCCAACGCCAGCGCGATGGTCGGCTGCCTCCCGCAATTCTGCGACGAGGCTCACCCGGCGAAATACGAGTCGATCCGCTATGGCGACTACGCCGCGCTCAAATATTACCAGGCGCATGGCGAGACGCTGACCCAGGACGCGAAGGCCTGAGCGCCGATCCCAGGAGGGCCCATTGTGTCGAGCGGCAGGCTGGTTCAGCATCGGATTCCAGTGCTGTAACGGGCGAGAGGCCAATATGACGAGGCCGGTGGCGGAATTCTGGTACGGCGTCGAAGCTCACGACCACGGTATTGTCCGGCTGCGCGAAACGGCGATCGATCCCTATCTGGCCGGCAACATGTGGCTGGTGCGCGGGTCGAGACGCGATCTGCTGATCGATACCGGGACCGGGATCGTCTCAGCCCGGCCGATCCTCGAAAATCTGTCGGGGAAGCCCCTGCTGGCGGTGGCCTGTGTCGGCTTCTATGACCATGCGGGCGGGCTTCATCACTTCGCGGAACGGGGCTGTCATCCTGCCGAAGCCGACCGCATCGCACGCCCGACGCTCGAGTCCTCTGCCGTCGCGGACTATGTCAGCGAGGGTTTCGTGGCATTCCTACCCTATGAAGGTTTCGAGACCGCGGCCTATCGCATGCAAGGCACGACGCCGACGGTCCAACTTGGCGACGGCGACGTGATCGATCTCGGCGACCGGCAACTCGAAGTGTTGCATATGCCGGGCATGACGCCGGGCAGCATCGCGCTGTGGGAGGCCGCGACGGGCAGCCTCTTCAGCTGCGATACGCTCTATGACGATCCGGTGATTACACGGGCGTTCGAGCCGCCAGATCGACCAGCCTATCTGGAGAGTGTCAAACGTCTGAAAACCCTGCCGGTCGTCACGGTCTATGCCGGCCATTTCGCAACATTCGGTCGAGCCCGGATGATGGAAATCATCGATCGCCGTCTCGGATCGCACGCGGCCTGACGGCCGTCGCGCCTCAGAACACGCTGCCGAACCCGCCATCGACCATGAGCTGGTGGCCGTTCACATAGGAGGCGGCGTCCGACGCCAGGAACACGGCGGCGCCGGCGATCTCCGGCGGCTTGCCCCAGCGCCTCAGCGGCGTGCGGCCCTTGACCCAGGCGGTGAACTCCTCATTGGCGAGGAGGGCCTGGTTCATCTCGGTCTCGAAATAGCCGGGCCCGATCGCATTGACGGTGATGCCCTGGGGCCCGAGCTCGGCCGCCAGCGCCTTGGTCAATCCCCAGAGCCCGCTCTTGGCCGAGACATAGGCCGGGATGGTGGCGCGCGCGAGATTGGCCGCGATCGAGGTGGTGAAGATGATCCGCCCGGCGCCCTGCCTGATCATCGGCGCCGAGGCCTCGCGCGCCAGGACGAAGCAGGCCGAGAGGTTGGTGTCGATCACGCGCTGCCAGTCGGCGAGCTTCCAGTCGCCCAGCGCCGCGCGATGCTGGATCCCGGCATTGCCGATGACGATGTCGAGCCGGCCTTGTCGCGCGACAATCGCCGGGATCGCGCCGCGGACCGCGGCTTCGTCGGTGACGTCGAAGGCGAACGCGCTGGCCTCGAGGCCGCGGTCGGTCAGCTCCTTCGCTTTCAGCGCGAGCTTCGCCTCGTCGCGGCCATTGATGACCACATGCGCGCCGGCCTCGGCCAGCCCCTTCGCCATCGCCCAGCCGAGCCCGCGCGAGGCGCCGGAGACCAACGCCACCTTGCCCGTCAGCGAAAACAACCCCGTCATGCGTGATTCCCCGGTCTTGCAAAAGTTAAGCGGGCCCGAGTGTGGCGAGGCCCCGCCTCCGGAGCAAGACCAAGGGCCCATTGGTCTCAAAACAACGCCCCTGGCGGGCCCCCCGCCGAATCGTGTGTTATGGCGGCGCCTTTGGCAGGCGAGGCCCGCGCATGCCCTGATTCGTGTCCCTATTGACCCTGAGAGAGCATTCCATGTCCCGTGATCCCCGCTACGACATCCTGTTCGAGCCCGTTCGCATCGGTCCGGTGAACGCGAAGAACCGTTTCTTCCAAGTCCCCCATTGCAACGGCATGGGCATCACCTATCCGAGCTCGATGATCGGCATGCGCGGCATGAAGGCCGAGGGTGGCTGGGCCGTGGTCTGCACCGAGGAGACCGACATTCATCCGACCGGCGATCTCTCGCCGCTGGCCGAGGGCCGGCTGTGGGACGATCTCGACATCCCGGTCTTCGCCCGCATGAACGAGGCGATCCACAAGCATGGGGCGCTGGCGGGCGTCGAGCTCGCCCACACCGCCAACCGCGACGCCTGCCTCTTCAGCCGCGAGGTGCCGGTCAATGTCACGCATGCGCCGGCGGGGGAGGGCTACTATCCGGCCCAGGCGCGCCGGATGGACCGCGCCGACATCCGCAATTACCGCCGCTGGCATCGCGAGGCCGCGCTCCGGGCCGAGCGCGCCGGCTTCGACGTCATCTATGTCTATGTCCGCGCCTATACCTCGATCAACGGCAACTTCCTGTCGCGCACGCTCAATGACCGCACCGACGAATATGGCGGCAGCCTCGAGAACCGCCTGCGGCTGACGCGCGAGGTGACCGAGGACATGGTCGAGGCGGTGGGCGGGCGCTGCGCCGTCGCGATCCGCTGGACCGTGGACGATCCGATGAAACCCGACGGTCAGCCCGATCTCGCCGAGGGCCGCGAGGTGATCGAGATGCTGGCCGAGCTCCCCGATCTCTGGGACGTGAATTTGCGCGAATGGAGCCGCGATTCCATGCCGTCCCGCTTCGGGCCGGAAGGATCGCAGGAGGAGTTCATCCGTTTCGTCAAGAAGGTGACGACAAAGCCCGTGGTCGGCGTCGGCCGCTTCACCTCGCCCGACACGATGGTCTCGCAGGTTCGCCGCGGCCTGCTGGATTTCATCGGCGCCGCCCGGCCCTCGATCGCCGATCCTTTCCTGCCCAAGAAGATCGAGGAGGGCCGGATCGACGATATCCGCGAATGCATCGGCTGCAACATGTGTGTCTCTTCCGACTTCACCATGGTGCCGATGCGCTGCACCCAGAACCCGACCGCCGGCGAGGAATGGCGCAAGGGCTGGCATCCGGAGAAGATCGCGCCGAAGAAGTCCGACGATAATGTGCTGATCGTGGGGGCGGGCCCGGCGGGCCTCGAGGCCGCGCGCGCCCTGGGCCAGCGCGGCTATGAGGTGACCCTTGCGGAGGCCAGGCAGGAGGTGGGCGGCCGGGTCGCGCTTGAAAGCAAGCTTCCCGGCCTCGCCACCTGGGGCCGCGTGCGCGACTATCGCCTGCAGCAGATCCAGCGCATGCCGAACCTGCAGCTCTATCTCGACAGCCGCCTGAGCGCCGAGGACATCCGCGGCTATGGCTTCGCCAAGGTGGTGATCGCGACCGGCGGCCATTGGCGGCGCGACGGGATCGGCCGCTGGCGCTCGACGGCGATCCCGGGCCTCGATCTCGCCCCTGCGCTGACGCCCGACGACATCTTCGCCGGCAAGGACGTGAAGGGGCCGGTCGTGATCTATGACGACGACCACTACTATATGGGCGGCGTGCTGGCGGAGAAGCTGCGGCTGGAGGGCCATGAGGTCACGCTGGTGACGCCGGCCTCCGATATCTCGACCTGGACCAAATTCACGCTCGAGCAGCCGATGATCGAGCAGCGCCTCCATGAGATCGGCGTGACGGTCATCGAGAAGCATCTCGTCGCCTCCGCCAAGGCCGGCGAGATCGAGCTCGAGCACAGCCACCACGGCGGCCGCCGGCGCATGGAATGCGGCACGCTCCTGCTGGTGACGATGCGCCTGCCGAATGACGGCATTTATCTCGAATTGTCGGAAAACGCCGAGGTGCTCGACTCCGCCGGAATCACCTCGCTTGCGCGCATCGGCGATTGCCACGCGCCCTCGACGATCGCAGCCGCGGTCTATGCCGGCCATCGCTATGCGCGCGAGATGGACGAGCCCGAGGCCGAAATCGCTTTCAAACGCGAGTTGATCGCACTGGCCCCGTCATGAGCGTCAACGCGTCGCGGCTCGATTGTTTCATTTGTTACTAACCATGAACGTCTCGCTTCGGAATGATCGGGACTTAAGTCCTTGATCCTCGGGCGGCGCGATCGCCGATCGTGGCCGCATTGTGGCGCGACGTGGTTAGCGCGGCTCTCGCTGCTACAGACGGTCGCGGTGACTCCGCGCATCGATGTTCCCATGTTGCGCCCATGAGCGGTTGCCGCGGACCCTTTACACCCGCAGGCTCGAGCCGCCTCGAGGAGTCATGATGTCCGGGATCTCGATGTCCGAGGCCCGCGTCGCCACCGAAAACGGCGCGCGCTACGTGCAGCAGCTTTGCAAGCACTGGGCCTACAAATTCGTCGTGCAGTACACCGCGCGGAACGGCCGCGTCGATTTCGGCGAGGGCCGCGCGCTGGCTTTCGCCGTCGGCGCCGATCACCTGAGCCTGCTCGCCAAGGCGCCGGACTGCGATACGCTGTCGAAGCTCGAAGCGGTCGTCGCCGATCACCTGAAGCGCTTCGCCTTCCGCGAAGGGCTCGAGGTGAATTTCGCGCCGGTGATACTCTAATTCAGATGTAGAGGCCGATTCACGTCTCAAGCCACGTCGGCTCGAGACGGTCGGGCTCTGGCCTTCTATCTGAAGGGTGGCTCGTCGAAGCTGCGAAGCTTGCGCGAATGCAGCGAGCCGAGCTGGCTGCGCAAGAGCTCCACGGCGGTCAAGCCGATCTTCAGATGTTCGCCGACCGCGCGCTTGTAGAAGGCGGTCGCGGCACCCGGTAGCTTGATCTCGCCATGCAGCGGCTTGTCGGAGACGCAGAGCAGCGTGCCGTAAGGCACGCGTAAGCGATAGCCCTGGGTTGCCAGGGTCCCGCTTTCCATGTCGACGGCGATGGCGCGGCCCAGATTGATGCGCCTTCGCTCCTGCGCCCAGCGCAGCTCCCAATTGCGATCGGCATAGCTCACGACGGTGCCGGTGCGCAGGCGCCGCTTCAGCCCGTCGCCGCGCTCGCCAGTGACGAGAGCGGCTGCCTCCTGCAGGGCGAGCTGCACCTCGGCCAGCGCCGGGACCGGCACCTCCGGCGGCACCAGCTCGTCGAGGATGCGGTCGCGGCGCAGATAGCCATGCGCCAGCACGTAATCGCCGATGGTCTGCGACTGCCGCAGGCCGCCGCAATGGCCGATCATCAGCCAGCAATTGGGACGCAGCACCGCCAGATGGTCGGTCGCGTTCTTGGCGTTGGAAGGGCCGACGCCGATATTGACGATGGTGACGCCGCCCTGACCGTCGCCGCGCAGAAGGTTATAGGCCGGCATTTGGAAGCGTTCCCAGGGCGCCGCGGTCACGGTCGCGACGGCGGCCTCGCTGTCGTCGCCGCGCCTGACCGAGCCGCCGCCCGGCAGCACCAGCTCCGTATAGGGTCCATCGGGCCGCGCCAACTCCTCCAGCCCCCACTGCACGAACTGATCCACATAGCGCTGATAGTTGGTGCAGAGGATCCAGGGCTGGATCGTGCGCCAATCGGTTCCGGTGTAATGCAGGAGCCGGCGCAGCGAGAAATCCACGCGCACGGCATCGAATAAAGCGAGCGGGCGTGGCTGGCCTTCCTTGGTTTCCCATAGGCCGTCCGCAATCTCGTCGCCCACGCTGGCCAGTGCCGGCGTCGGGAAATGGCGCGCCAGCTCGGCGACCGAGATGTCGCCATGGACGAATTCGTCGCCGGACTCGATGACGAAAGGGTAGGGGATCTCCTGCTCGCTGACGCGGACCTCGATCCGCGCCCCGAACTCCTCGACCAGGGGCCGCAGCTGCTCCAGCAGATAGCTGCGGAAGTGGGCCGGCTGCGTCACGGTGGTGGCATAGACGCCGGGCGACTGGAACTTGGCCCAAGCCCGGCGCGTGAACTGAACGGCGCCCTCGGGCTGCCAGTCGACGCGCAGCTCGGGATAGCGCAGCCGGGCGCGTTCGGCCGCGGTCGGCACGATGCCCTTCTCGACATAGCGCGCCACGGCGTCGCGCAACGCCACGGAGGCGGTGCGATGCAATTCCTCGAGGCGGTCGACCGCCTGCTCGGGTGTCAGATGGCTCATCGGTTCTCACCGGTTCCGCGGCTGGGAGCCTTCAGGGTCGGAGGCGCCGATGCCGCGATCGTCGGTCGAGTTTACACCGCCCACCAGAACCGGGTCAGGTGGAAGAAGATGGGGGCGGCGAAGATCACCGAGTCGAGCCGGTCGAGCATGCCGCCATGGCCCTCGATCATCTGGCCCCAATCCTTGACCCCGCGGTCGCGCTTGATGGCCGACATGACCAGCCCGCCACAAAAGCCCATCAGATTGACGACCAGGGCCATCAGCCCCGCCTGCCACCAGGTGAAGGGCGTGATCCACCAGAGGGCGGCGCCCAGGGCCGTGGCGCTGGCGACCCCGCCAACAAAACCCTCGATGGTCTTGGAGGGCGACAGGCTGGGCGCGATCTTGTGCTTCCCGATCAGCTTGCCCCAGACATATTGCAGCACGTCGCTGGCCTGCACGACCATGATCAGGAACACGATCAGCATCGCGTTCTGGCCCTCATAGCCCGGGATCTGGAGCGTGAGGAGGGCCGGCGCATGGGAAACGCAGAAGACCGAGACCATCAGGCCCCACTGCACCTCGGCGATGCGCGAGATGAAGAGGGTGGTGTCGCCGCGCAGGGCCGCGATGATCGGCATGCCGAGGAACACATAGACCGGGATGAAGATCGAATAGATTCCGTAGAGGTTCTCGCCGATCAGTACATACTGGGCCGGCAGCACGATAAAGAAGGCGGTGGCGAGCGCGATATGATCGCCGCGACGCGTCGGCGTGAGCGTGATGAACTCGCGCAAGGCGGTGAAGGAGCAGAAGGCGAAGAGCACCAGCACGCCGACCTTGCCGAGCGCGAAGGCGATGGCGATCAGCACCACCATCACCCACCAGGCCTTGATCCGGCTGTTCAGGTTGGCGATCGTGCCGCTGGGCTTGCCCTGCTGGCGGCGTGCCAGCAGGTAACCGACCAGCGACGCCGTCACCAGCACCAGGAGGATGCCGGCGACCAGCCAGAGCCATTTCGTGGTCGGGCTCATCGGGCGGCTTCCTTCGCGGCCTTGGTCTCTTCGTCGGGTTCCGGCGCGAGCGCCAGCAGGGCCGCCCGGCTGCGGGTGCAGAAATCGGGCTTGCGTTCGCCTTCCTCGAGATGGATCGGCGCGCCGAAGGTGACGGTGCAGAGCAGCGGCACCGGCACGAACTCGCCCTTGGGCATGACGCGGTTGAGATTGTCGATCCAGACCGGCACCAGCTCCACATCCGGCCGGCGCTGGGCCAGGTAATAGATGCCGCGCTTGAAAGGCAGCAGCAGCGAAGGGCCGGTGTTGCGCGTGCCCTCGGGGAACAGGATCAGCGAGGAACCCTCGTCGAGCGCCGTCGTCATCGGCTCGACCGGATCGACCGTCCGGGTGATGACGTTGCGATCGATCAGGACGGAATTGAAGGCCTTGACCGCGATATAGCGCCGGGCCGGGCTCTTCAGCCAGTAGTCGGCCGCGGCCACGGGCCGCGTGGTCTTGCGCAGCTCGGGCGGCAGGGCGGTGCGGATCAGGATGAAATCGCCATGGCTCGCATGGTTGGCGAAATAGATGCGGGGGCGCGCTTCCGGCACGCAGCCCAGCCAGTCGCCCCTGACCCCCGTGATCAGGTGGGCCGCGGCGGTGGCTGCCACCGCGACGATGTTGTCGATCAAAGCCTGATCTCCCCTCGAGCCCGCCCAGAGCAAGATCGGATCGGCTTCAATAAGCCGATCCGATCTTGCTCTGATTCAAATAACTAGAGACTGATTCACGTATCAAGCCGTTTCGGCCTGATACGATCAGGCTCTGTGCGGGCCGCGTCATTGTAGCGCGAGAATGCCCGCCCCGACGACCATCGTCGCCAGTTGCAAAGCGAGGCAGAGAGTCTGGCGGTGCAGCAGCCTGCGGGCGCCGCCGATGCGGTCGTCGAGCGGCCGCGATCCGGCCGTCTTGGGCCGCAGCCCGAGCCAGGTCAGGCTGGCATCGAGCTGGTCGAGGCCGGTCAGGGCGCTGCCGCCGGCAAGCTCGCGAAACAGCGCCGCATCGAATCCCACCCGAAAGGCGAAATAGAGCTCGGCCAAGCCCAGCAGGATGGCCAGGCCCAGCGTGCCGGCCATCAGGTTCCAGATTTCCGACCGCATCTGGGGGGCCAGGAGCGCCAGCAAGGGGAGCAGGATCGCGGCCGCCGCGGTCAGGAGCCGCGACAGCCGGTCGAGGATGCGGCCCTGCTCCAGGAAGGCCGCGGTCGCGATCATCAGCGCCGGGTTGCTGGGCGGTGTGACCCGGTTCGGCGGCGTCATCATGAGAACGTCCTGGCGGCCGCTTCATTGATGGCGGCACGCGCCGCCATCTTAAGCCGGACATGGGGCCAGGCGCGCCGGATTTCCTCGATGGCGTTTTCTCCATCGACGCGATGATGGATCGCGATCCAGGTCGCGATGGCCGCCGCACTGCGCGAAAATCCCAGCGCGCAGCAGACGAGGACGGGCCCCTGCGAACGCGCCTGCTCGATCAACCCTGCCGCTTCACGCAGCCGCTCGGGTTCGGGCGTCACCAGATCGAGCATCGGCAAAGCCCGGCATTGCGCCGGCGCGGCCGTGGCTGGCAGCTCGGCGCAGAGATCGATCACCGTGGCGAAGCGGGCGGCCTCCGCCCGGCGGGGCAGGCCGCTGATATGGACGCCGTCGCGGATCTCGACCGCCGGACCCTGGCCGTAGCGCCAGAGCCAGCCATTGAAGGCGGCGGCCAGGAGGTAGGGCAGCAGCAGAACGATGGCGCCGAGAGACATGCGGCCGTCGGGCGCCTTCTCGAACCCTGCGGCCCCGAGAAACGCGTAGTTGGCCGCGACGAGCGCCAGGGAGAAGGCCGGCCAGAACAGCCACCAGCCCCAGCCGCCGATGACGGATGCGGCCGCGGCCGCAAGGACAGCACCCAGCGCGTAATAGAGCGCCAGGGCCAGGCGCCGGTGATTGCGCGTCCACCGAAGGCTTCTGACGGGGCTGGGAACCGCATCCGGCCAGAGCCAGAGCGCGAAGAAGCCCAGCGCCGCACCGGTGGGCAGGTCGAAGAAATGATGCTGATAGGTGGTCAGAACGGAGGCACCGATCAGCGCCATCCAGAGATGGAGCGGCCAGGTGAGCCAGCGCGGGACGTGGCGCGCATAGACCACCCACAGCACGACCAGCAGCGCGATATGCAGCGAGGGCGCCTGGTTGAACGGTTTGTCGAAGCTGGTCAGCGCATCGAACAT
>NZ_JBOHKS010000178.1:0-24146 GCF_050729195.1 Hypericibacter sp. | reverse complement strand
GCCATCAGGAGAGCAGGCGTTCCGCCGCGTCGATGAGGGCCTCGACATAATGCGGCACCACCTCGCTTGCGGGCCCATGCCGCGCCTCGGCGAAGAGCGCCGCCCCCTGGCTGGGCTCGAGATTGAGCTCGACCGTATGGGCGCCCGCGGCGCGCGCCAGCTCGACGAAGGCCGACGCGGGATAGACATTGCCCGAGGTGCCGATCGAGAGAAAGAGATCGGCCCGACCCAGCGCCTCGAAGATCCGATCCATCTCGAACGGCATCTCGCCGAACCACACCACATGCGGCCTCAACCCCCCGCGCTCGCCGCAGGCAGGGCACAATGTCTCGACCGCGAGATCGTCATGCCAGGGCAGCACCGCCTCGCACGCCATGCAGCGCGCCTTGAGCATCTCGCCATGCATATGGACGATCGTTTCGGTGCCCGCGCGTTCATGGAGATCGTCGATGTTCTGCGTCACCAGCAGAAACGCCCCCGCACCTGCCTGGGCCCAGGCGCGCTCGAGCCGGGCCAGCGCGTGATGGGCCGCATTCGGCACCACGCTGTCGGACAACAACCGGCGGCGGCGCTGATTATAGAAGCCATGCACGAGGACGGGGTCGCGCGCGAAACCCTCGGGCGTCGCCACATCCTCGACCCGCACCTTCGCCCAAATCCCATCCGCGTCGCGAAAGGTTTCGAGACCGGACTCCTGCGAGACACCGGCGCCGGTTAAGATGACGAGGTTGCGTGCCATGATCGAGACCCCATTCTATTCGTCCCCGGCGTCCCGCCAAGCCCGGCGGCCGCCAAGGCCCAACGCCATTTGTAACGCGATGAAACGGATTCTGTTCGTCTGCACCGGCAATATCTGCCGTTCGCCCACGGCCGAGGGGCTGTTCCGCCACCGCATCCGCGAGGCCGGGCTCGAAGACCGGCTCTCCGGCGATTCCGCTGGCACCCAAGGCTATCATGTCGGCGACGCGCCCGATCCCCGGGCCATCGCCGAGGCCGCGCGTCACGGCGTCGAGATCGGCGATCTCAGGGCGCGAAAACTGGAGCGCGCGGATTTCGAGCGATTCGACCTGCTGCTCGGCATGGATCGCGGCCATCTGGCGCTGATGCGCCGCCTGGCGCCACCCCCGGTGCAAGCTCGGATCGGCCTGCTGCTGGCCCATGCGCGGGATTGCGGGCAAACGGAAGTGCCCGACCCCTATTACGGCGCCGAGGCGCAATACCGGTTGAGCTATCGGCTGATCGATGCCGGCATCGCCGGGCTCATGCGCTATTTGGCCGAGACCGTCGCGCGCGACAATTCATAGGAGCATTCGGCGCGGTAATAGGGGCCCTCGCCGCCGATGAAGCTCGAATAGATGGTGAAATGCGTCACCTCGAACGGCCGGCTGCGATAGAGCCCGTGCTGGGCGAGGAAGGCCTGCATCTTCGAGGGCGGCGGCGGTTGGTTGGGCCGCGCCAAGGTGACGTGAGGCCGGAAGCGCTGGCCGTCGGGCCGCGCGCCCGCGCGCACCACGGCGGATTCGATCTTGTCGTGGAGATGCTGCAAGGCCGGCTGCGGGCGCATGCCGGCCCAGACCGCGCGCACCTTGGAATCGTCGCCGAAATGGCCGACGCCGGCGAGTTCGAGCGTGAAGGCGGGCGCCCGGATGCCGCAGAGGGCGGCATCGATATCGTCGGCAGTGCCGCCGTCGACCTCGCCGATGAAGCGCAGCGTGATGTGGAAATTCTCCGGCGCCACCCAGCGCACGCCGGGCAATCCGCAGCAGAGATGCGACAATCCGAGGCGAACCTCGTCGGGCAACGCGAGGGCGACGAACAGGCGCAAAGCAACCAGCCCCCTTTATTGACGATCAAGCGACTCGGGGTATAGCGACTCAGATTTTCCTTTATAGCGTCAGCGGCCGATTCGGCAAAATGTCATCGCGAAGGGCTCGGAAGCCTTGTCTTAATTCAGCAATCGTCAGCAGGGCTGTCCTGACCCGACCCCTGTGTTCCGGCCAGCTAGAAGAACACCGCGAGCACGCCGGTGAAGCTGCGAATGCGGTTGTAACAAATCTCGCCGGAGCCGAAGAAGCCGATCACCGGCACTGTTCCCAGGCTGTCCCCGATGATGGCGAACTCTTCCTCCGCAGAACCGAACAATTGGGGCCCGCGCTGCGTGCAGGAAAAATAGACGGCCCCCTTCGGCGTTCTCTGCCCTTGCGTGACGACGCGCGCCAGCATGGCGCGCAGATCGGCCTCGGCCGCTTCGCGCGAGAGCCGCATGAAGGAGAGGCTGGCGCCGATCTGGACCGTGCGGTCGAGCGCCAGCCAGCCGCGATCGGGATCGGCGCCGAGGATGCCATGCGCCATCAGGCTGGTGCCGGCGCCGAGATTGTCCTTGAGGCCGACATAGCAATCCCAGCCGATGCGTTCGAGGCTGGCCTCCGAATGCGGCGCCAGCTCTTCCTTCAGCACGGTCAGGGCCGGGCGCCCATCGACCTCCGTCAGCAGATTGCGCGCAGCACCCGTGACCCGATGGGATGGGCCGATGGGAGCACAACTCTGGGTGAGGCCCGTCGCCGCCCCCACGCCGGCCGCGAAGAGCACGCCAGAGAATCCGCCCTCGACCACGCGCTGCGCCACTTGCGGGAAATTGCCGGCGCGCGAGGAGGTCATGCCGCCCACCAGGAAGCTGCCGGTCACCTCGGCCAGGTCGGTCACGATCGAGGTCGCCAGGGGATTGCGGGGATCGCCATGAACGATGCCGAGCAGGGGGTGAGCGCGGGCCAGCCAATCCCCATATTCACGGCGGAAGGCTCCGAAAGCGCCATGAACCGGTTCGAAAACGCGGAAACTGTCGGGCGGCAAGCGCCCCACCATGGCCACCAGGGCCGGGCGGTCGAAATGACCGACGGCAGCCTCGTCGGCGAGCTTGGCGCCGATTCCGATTCCGACCGTGCCGACCCAGTCCGCGATTCCAGTCGATTGCCGAAGTTCGGCCAGAATCTCGCCCAGATGTCGTGCGAGATAGTCGGTCGCGTAAAGCAGCCCGATATTGTCGCCATGAGCCGACGCATTCAGCCGTTCCGAGATCTGCGCGACCAACGCCCTCCAGTCGCCCCCGGCTGCCTGTGCGGCTCGAAAGACCGCCATCGCTTGCGCCCCCCCGCCTGCGTCGTTTCAGCCCGAATTGTTTTCCTTGCGCGCCTTGATGAGCGCGATGACTTCGGGTGTCATGCGTTTCACGATCGCCGCCACCCCGGCGGCGTTCGGATGGATGCCATCGCTTTGGTTCAGCGCCGGATCGCCGGCGACACCCTCGAGATAAAAAGGATCCAGCGGCACCTGGAACTGACGCGCCAGATCCTCATAGAGCGGATCGAAGGCCGCGACATAATCGGGCCCCAGATTGCGCGGCGCCTTCATGCCGATCAGCAGCGTCGGAATCCGGTCTTGCGCGAGGCGCGTCAGCATCGCCGCGATGTTCTTGCGCGTGGCCGCGGGATCGAGACCGCGCAAACCGTCGTTCGCGCCGAACTCGAGCAGCACAAGATCGGGCTTGTCGGCAAGCGTCCAGTCAAGCCGCGCGAGGCCGCCGGCCGAGGTGTCGCCCGCGACGCCGCCATTGATCAGCTTTACATTCTCGCCCGACGCGATCAGCGCGCGCTCGAGCTGCGAGGGAAAGCTGTCCGCATCGGGCAGGCCGAAGCCCGAGGTCAGGCTGTCGCCGAAGGCCAGAATGCGCAACGGTTCTGCAGCCATTACGGGCAGGGCGATCAGGGCCAGCGCCGATGAGAAAAGCAGCGCACAGAATCCACGTCGCGCAAAACGGGGGAGGTCCCGACGGCCACCCCCGTAAGGATGACCAGGACCGGCAGCGCCAACAGCGGAAGCGGAACCCATGATTCGACTGGAAGCCATTGAGCTAAGTTTGGGTAGCCAGGAGCGAAAGGTCAACGTGTTGCGCGGCCTCGATCTCGCCGTGACCGCAGGCGAGACGATCGCCGTGGAAGGACCTTCGGGATCAGGGAAAACCAGTATGCTGATGGTGATCGCGGGGCTGGAGCGACCCACCGGCGGCCAGGTCCGAGTGGACGATGTCGAGCTCGGATTTCTTAACGAAGATGCCCTCGCCCGGTTCCGTCGCGACCGTGTCGGCATCGTGTTCCAGAGCTTTCATCTCATCGCCACCATGACCGCATTGGAAAATGTCGCGGTGCCACTGGAGCTTGCGGGGCGAGCCGATGCGTTCGTGCGAGCCCGCGAGGAGCTGACGGCGGTCGGGCTCGGGGGGCGCTTGTCGCATTACCCGGGGGAGTTGTCCGGCGGCGAACAACAACGAGTCGCATTGGCCCGGGCGTTCGCTTGTGAACCTCGGTTACTTTTAGCGGATGAGCCCAGCGGTAATCTCGATCCGGATACAGGACATGCGGTGATGGACCTCATGTTCGCCGAGGTCGCGCGGCGCGGCACCACTCTCCTTCTCATTACCCACGATCCTGCTCTGGCCTTGCGTTGCGGGCGGCGCTTGAGACTGGTTGAAGGCCGATTGGTGGATGGACCGGCCATGGGCAGCATGACTCATGGCTGACGCCTTGATCTTGTCAGCACGCGCCAGTCAAAAGCCCCAGTTGCTGGCGCTGCGTTTCGCCTGGCGCGAGCTGCGCGGCGGGATCGCGGGTTTTCGTCTGTTCCTGGCCTGCCTGGCGCTGGGTGTCGCCATCGTCGCCGCCGTGGGTTCGCTGGCGGCGAGCCTGGAAGCCGGCATCGCCGCCGATGCCACGCGTCTCCTCGGTGGCGATCTCGAATTGCGGCGCGTCTATCGTCCGCTGGAGCCCGAGACCTTGTCCTTCCTCCAGGCGCGCGGCCAGACCTCCACCCTGGTCGAGACGCGCAGCATGGTGCGGCCCGTCACCGGCGACGCAGCGCCGCTGCTGGTCGAGCTCAAGGCGGTGGATGCGCCTTACCCTTTGGTCGGGCAGGTCGAGCTTGATCCGCCGCAAAAACTCGCCGCGGCACTGGCCTCGCATGAGGGCGCGCGCGGGGCCGTCGCCGATCCGGCGCTGTTCGATCGTCTCGGCGTGAAGATCGGCGATCGCATCAAGCTGGGCGCGGAAGAATTTATCCTCACGGCACGGCTTGCGAGCGAGCCCGATCGCGGCGCCACCGTCTTCTCGCTCGGGCCTCGCTTGATGATCGCGGAGGACGCGCTGCCGGCGACGGGCCTGCTGGTCCCGGGCAGCCTGGTCTATTACGAGACGCGCCTGTCGCTGCCGCCGACGGCTTCGGAAAGGTCGGATGCGCTCGCCAAGTCGGTGCGCGCCGAGTTTCCCAATTCCGATTTCCGCGTGCGCACGCCGAGCGATGCCGGCCCCGGCATCAAGAGCTTCGCGCGCCGCGCGGCGCTCTTTCTCAACTTTGTCGGCCTCGCCGCCCTTCTCATCGGCGGTGTCGGCGTCGCCAATGCGGTCGGCGCCTATCTCGAAGGCAAGCGCACGACGATCGCGACCTTGAAATGCCTGGGCGCCAGCGCGGGCCTGATCGCGCGACTCTATCTGGTGCTGGTGCTGGGCCTCGCCGCCGGTGGTGTCTTCATCGGCCTGGCGATCGGTGCCGCTGCACCCTATATCGCGGCTCCGTTCCTCGCCGCCCATTTCAGCGTTCCCTTCCGCGCCGCGATCCACGCGCTGCCTTTGGCGGAAGCGGCGGCCCTGGGCCTGCTTGCGGCGCTCGCCTTCGCCTTCCTGCCGCTCGCCCGCGCGCGCAAGGTGCCCGCGGCCGATCTCTTCCGCGCCACCGCCCCGCGCTCGATCGATCTTCGCGATCGCCTGCTGCTGGGCGGCATCTGCCTCGTGCTTGCCGGCCTCACCGTGCTGGTCTCGGCCG
This sequence comes from Hypericibacter sp., assembly GCF_050729195.1. Classification (NCBI taxonomy): domain Bacteria; kingdom Pseudomonadati; phylum Pseudomonadota; class Alphaproteobacteria; order Rhodospirillales; family Dongiaceae; genus Hypericibacter; species Hypericibacter sp. Next base: position 18,278 of record NZ_JBOHKS010000178.1, on the reverse strand, counting down.
ACAAGCTCCTGGCACTGGGTTTCGTGGTGGCGGCAGCCCTCTGCTATCTGCTGTTCCGCGTCCTCGCCCAGGCGCTGGGGCGGCTCGCTCAGTTCTTGGCGCGCCGTCAGAAGGGCCATCCCGCCTTGCGGCTGGCGCTGGCCAATCTGGCAAGGCCCGGGGCTCCCACCACGAGCGTGGTGCTGTCGCTGGGGCTGGGCCTGACCGTGCTGGTGGTGGTGGTCCTGGCGCAGGGGAGCCTGCATCGGCAGATTGCGCAGACGCTGCCGGCGGTCGCCCCCTCCTTCTATTTCATCGACATCCAGAACGATCAGGCCGAGCCCTTCCGCGCCGCGGTGGGCCAGGCGCCAGGTGTCACCGCCTTCCGCGAGGTGCCGATGCTGCGCGGGCGCATCGCCGCGGTGAACGGCACGCCCGCCGATCAACTGGCGGTGCCGAAGGACCAGCAATGGGTGCTGCAGGGCGACCGCGGCCTCACCTGGTCCGACACGCTGCCCGAGGGCAGCCAGCTCACCGCAGGCCAATGGTGGCCGGCCGATTATCAGGGCCCACCGCTGGTCTCCTTCGAGGAGGAAGCCGCGGCGGCTCTGGGCCTCAAGCCCGGCGACCATGTCACCATCGGCGTGCTGGGCCGCGAGATCACGGCCGAGGTCGCCAGCATCCGCGCGATCCGCTGGACGGATCTCACTATCAATTTCGTCATGGTGTTCTCGCCCGGCAGCTTCGCCGGCGCGCCCGCGACCTGGCTCGCCACCGCGAGCCTGCCGCCTGAGGGTGAAGCGGCTCTGGCGCATGAGGTGGGGGCGCAGTTTCCCAATGTCTCGACCATCCGGGTCAAGGATGCGCTCGCTGCCGTCGACGGTCTCCTGAGTGCGGTCGGCGCCGCGATCACCGCGACCGCGGGGCTCGCCCTCGCATCCGGTCTGCTGGTGCTGGCGAGCGCCGTGCTGGCCGAGGAGCGGCGGCGGATCTACGAGGCGGTGGTGCTCAAGGTGCTGGGTGCCACGCGGCGCGATCTTGCCCGTGCCTTCCTGCTGGAGCAGGGATTGCTGGGGCTGGTCACGGGCCTGCTCGCGATCCTGCTGGGCTCGATCGCGTCATGGGTCCTCGTGACCTATGGGATGGAGAACGAGTGGAGCTTCTCGGCGCCCGCCGTCTTCGCGATCGCGCTCGGCGGCGCGGCGCTGGCCTTGCTGATCGGGTTGAGCGGCACCTGGCGCGCGCTCTCGACGCCTGCGGCGCCGCATCTGCGCAACGAGTGACATCTTCGCCGGATCAGGCCTCGCCGCTTGCGTCCGTATCGGGTGTCGTCGCCGGCGTGACAGCGGGTGCCGCGCCCTTCTTGCGCGAGAGCGCCTTGGAGAAGTCCGAACGGGCGAAGGCGCCGAACAGCAGGCCCAGCCCGGCATAGGCGAAGAGCCCGACCGTCACCAGCACCACCAGCATGATGAGACGCAACCAGCCGCCCGCGGCGATGAAAGGATCGATCGCCCAGGTGGTCGCCAGCAGGATCGCGGTCATGCCGAGGCTCGCCAGGAAGATGCGGGGCAGGCGGCGCTTCAGCCGCTCATCCATCACGAAATGCTCGAGCCGGAAGAGCTTCACGCCGAGCAGCGTGGCGTTGAGCGTCGTCGCCAGGGTGGTGGCGATCGGAATGCCGACGAAGCCGATGGTCTGCGACAGCCCGACGCTGAGGACCACATTCGTCAAGACCGCGATCAGCGCGACCCGGAAGGGCGTGGTCGTGTCCTCGCGCGCGAAGAAGCAGGGCGCGAAGGCCTTGACCAGCGCAAAGGCCGGCAGGCCGGCGGCGAAGGCCGCGAGCGCCCAGGCCGAAGAGCGGCTCGCATCGGCATCGAAGGCGCCGCGCTCGAAGAGCGTGGTCATGATCGCGACCGGGATCGCCAGCAGCGCCATCGTCGCCGGGATGATGAGCGTCATCGAGAATTCGATGCAGCGATTGAGATTGTGCATCGCGATGTCGTGCCGGCCGGCGCGAAGCGAGCGCGTCAAGGTCGGCAGCAGCACCACGCCGACGGCGGCGCCGATCACGCCCAGCGGCAGCTGGAACACGCGGTCGGCGTAATAAAGATAGGAGACCGCGGCCGGGAAGCTGGTGGCGATGATGGTGCCGACCACGATGTTGATCTGGGTGACGCCGCCCGAGAGCAGCCCCGGCACCATCAGCTTCAAGAGCCGCTTGATCTCGGGATCGAGCCGCGGCATCGGCAGCGACAGCGCCATGCCGGCGCGGTTGCAGGAGAAGACCAGCCAGATGAACTGGCAGAGGCCCGAGGCCGCGACCGACCAGGCGAGCACCAGGCCGGGCCGGCCGGTGAAGGGCACGATGAAGATGAGGGCGCCCGCCATCACCACATTGAGCAGGATCGGCGCGGCGGCGGGCGCGCCGAAGCGATGGAGCGAGTTGAGGATGCCGCCCTGCAGCGCCGTCAATGACATGAAGAGGAGATAGGGGAAGGTCACTTGCGTGAACTGCACCGCATAGCCGAACTTGACCGGATCCTCGGTGAAGCCCGGGGCGATGATCCACATCAGCCAGGGCATCGCGAACTGCGCGGCGATGGTGAAGAGCAGCAGCCAGAACAGCAGCACCGACAGCACGCGCTCGGCGAAAGCCTTGGCCGCGGCCGGCCCCTGCTGCTCGAGCTTACCCGCGAACATCGGCACGAAGGCCGCGTTGAAGGCGCCCTCGGCGAACATCTGGCGGAACAGATTGGGGAAGCGCATCGCCACGAAGAAGGCGTCGGCGATGGGGCCGGTACCCAGCGCATGGGCGATCAGGATGTCGCGCAGGAAGCCGCCCGCACGGCTGACGCCGGTGAGCGAGCCGACTTTGACGATCGAGCCGATCAGGGCCACGAAGGTCCGGTTGCTTGCAGGATCGTCAGCGGCAAAATGGGGCCTCGCCCTGGGGACTCATTGAAACGGGAGTCCCAGTCTCTAGCCGATTGCGGCATTTTTCGGAAGCCGCGCGAGGAGTCTACTCGGCCGCGGCCGAGTCGCTGTTGGGATCTTCCGGTGAGGGGGCTGCCGGCGGCGAGGCGGCCCTGCCCTCGCCCTCCTCGAGCACGGCCATCAGCGCGTCGCGGATCGGCTTGAGCCGGGCATCGCCTTCGACCTTCAGGCCGAACTTGTCCTTCACATAGAACACGTCGACGGCGCGGGCCCCGAAGGTCGAGACCTTGGCCGACATGATCTGCAGCTTCTGGGCGGCAATGGCCTTGGTCAGCCCGTAGAGCAGGCCGCGCCGGTCGCGGCCATTGACCTCGATCAGGCTGTGCTCGGCCGAGCCCTTGTTGTCGATCAGGACGCGCGGCGCCACCTTGAAGAGCTCGGTGCGCCGGCCGAGCGGCGAGGGCGGGAACACCAGGTCGGGCGGGGCCGGCTCGTCGTCCGCCAACATCCGCTCCAGGCATTCGCGGATGCGCTTCAGATCCTCGGGCCGCTCGATCTCGCGGCCCTCGCCATCCTGGACCTGGAAATTGTCGAGCGCCTTGCCGTTGGAGAGGGTGAAGATGTCGGCGGCCGCGATGTTGGCGCCGGCCAGCGCCAGCGCGCCGGCGAGCCGCGCGAAGAGGCCCGGCCGGTCGGCGGTATAGACCGTCACTTCCGTGACCGCGCGCCAGTGATCGATGCGGGTGTCGAGCGCCAGCACCTCGCCGTCGCGTTCCGCGCGCTCGACCAGCCGCGCATGGCGCGCCAGGGTTTCCTTGTCGTAGGCGAGCCAGTAGGAGGGCGTGCCGCGCGCCACATGGTCGGCGAAGGTGGCAACGGTCCAGTCACCGAGCTCGCCGCGCAGCGCGTCGACCGCGACCTTGACCCGCTCCTCACGCTTCTCGGCAATGAGCCCGCCCGAGATCATCTCCTCGGCGCGCCAATAGAGATCGCGCAGCAGCTGCGCCTTCCAGCCGTTCCAGACCTTGGGCCCGACCGCGCGGATGTCGGCCACCGTCAGCACCAGCAGCAGCCGCAGCCGTTCGAGCGATTGCACCGCGGCGACGAAATCCTGGATCGTCTTGGGATCGTCGATGTCGCGCTTGAAGGCGGTGTTGCTCATGATCAGGTGGTAGCGCACCAGCCAGGAGACGGTCTCCGTCTCCTCGTCGGTGAAACCGAGCCGCGGGCCCAGCTTGAGCGCGATGTCGGCGCCCAGCTCCGAATGATCGCCGCCGCGCCCCTTGGCGATGTCATGGAGCAGCACCGCCAGATAAAGCACGCGGCGCGACTGCACCAGATGCACCACCTCGCTCGCGATCGGCACCTCGTCCTTGATCAGCCCCTGCTCGATCTTCCACAGGATGCCGATGGCGAAGATGGTGTGCTCGTCGACGGTGAAATGGTGATACATGTCGTATTGCATCTGCGCCACGACACGGCCGAAATCCGGCATGAAGCGCCCAAAGACGCCGGCCTCGTTGAGGCGCCTGAGCGTGATCTCGGGTCCCTTCTTCGAGGTCAGCATCGCGACGAAGAGGCGGTTGGCCTCGGGATCGGCGCGCAGCTTCGCATCCACCAGCTTCAGATTGCGCGTGACGAGCCGCAGGCTCGCCGGATGGATGTCGAGATCGTGGCGCTGCGCCACCTCGAACAACCGCAGCAGGTTGACCGGATCCTTCTTGAAGACCTCGGCATCGGCGACCGCCAGCCGGTCGCCATCGACCGGGAAGCCTTCGATCTCGCGCTGGAAGAGGCCGAAACGCGCGCGGGCCAGGAGCGAGCGCTTCTGATGCTGGGTCTCGAGCACGGCGCAGAAGATGCGCGTCAGGTCGCCGACCGTCTTGGCGATGAGGAAGTAATGCTTCATCAGCCGTTCGACGCCGCGCGAGCCGGCATGGTCGGTATAGCCCATGCGCCGCGCCAGCTCCGGCTGCAGGTCGAAGGTCAGCCGCTCCTCGGGCCGGTCGGTCAGGTAATGGAGATGGAAGCGCAGCGACCAGAGGAACGCCTCGGTCTTCTCGAAGCGCCGCGCTTCTTCCGCGGTGAAGACGCCGCGATCGACCAGGGCCGTCACGTCGTCGACGCGATAGAGATATTTCGCGATCCAGAACAGGGTGTGGAGATCGCGCAAGCCCCCCTTGCCGTCCTTGATGTTGGCCTCGAGCGAGTAGCGCGAATCGCCCATGCGCCGGTGGCGCTGGTTGCGCTCGGCGAGCTTGGCCTCGACGAAGGCGGGGCCGGTGCCGGCCACGATCTGCTTGAGGAACTTGGCGCGCAGATCCTGATAGAGCGACTGCTCGCCCCAGATATAGCGCGCCTCGAGGAGGGCCGTGCGGATCGTCAGGTCATTCTTGGCCTGGCGGATGCACTCCTCGACCGAACGCACCGAATGTCCGACCTTGAGCCCCAGATCCCAGAGCCGGTAGAGCATGTATTCGATCACCTGCTCGACATAGGGCGTGCGCTTGTAGGGCTGCAGGAACAGGAGATCGATATCGGAATGGGGTGCGAGCTCGCCGCGCCCATAGCCGCCGACCGCGACCACGGCGAGGCGCTCGCCGGTCGAGGGGTTGGCCAGCGGGAATACGAGCTGCGTCGCCGCGTCATGCAGCGCCCGGATGATCTGGTCCATCAGATAGGAAAGCGTGCGCGCGGCCATGCGCCCGTCGCCGGTGGCGTCGAAGCGCCGCCGCACCTCGGCACGGCCTTCCGCGAGCGCCGACTTCAACACCCGGGAAACCGCGGCCTCGTCGAGCTTGCCCTCGTCGGCCAGCGCCGCGAGCTCCACGGTGAGCCGGCGCCGGTCGATGACCTTGCGGGGATCGGAGATTTCTCCCATGGCCCTTATTATAAGGCGTCGGCGCCCTTCCCGCCAAATCGGGACCGGTCCCCTTTCCGGCCCGGAACCCATTGCCGCAGGGGGCGTTTGACACCAACTGGTGATTGCAGGGCCCGGACCGCTCATACTGGGCTGGAAGACGCGGATCCGAGCCTTCGCCGGACAGGGCCCATCCTCATGCAACCCTCCTCTTTCCCTCGGACGCTGCGGCTGCGATCACGGACCCTCGCGCCTGCGTTCCTGGCTTTGCTGGCCCTGGCGGCTTGCGCCGAGGACAAGGCGCCGCCGCCGGCTGCGACCCTGTCGCCCGGCCAATCGCCCAACGCCTCGGCCTATGACAGCACCGCCACGCCGCCGATGGGCTCCGAAGCCACCAAGACCGCGCCGACCATCGGCTCGCAGTCCATGGCGCCGGCACCCCTGCCGCAGACAGCCACCTCCTCCCCCTCGAACACACCGGGGACGCCCTCGATCGACCAGGGGGCGGGCGGCATCCTGCTCCCGGTCACGGCCAAGTTCCTGGTCGACCGTCCCGACATGATCGAGGTCTCGATCCGCGATGCCCAGGCCGCCGACCGGGTCCAGCTGGTGGCGCCGGATGGCGGCCTGGCCGATGCCTTTCAACTCGACCGCGAAACCATCCACGCGCAGGACACCGGCTCGTCCGGATTCAATTTCGGGGTGGGTGTGAGCGGCGGATCGAGCTCGGGCGTTCAGCCCAGCTTCGGGATCGGCTTCCCGCTCTTCGGCGGCGCGCCCAACAGCCCGCAGCGCGACGAGGTTCAGACCAAGGCCCTCATCAAGGTCCCGGACATGGCCGCCTATCGCGCCAACTGGCAGCACACGATCGTGCGGATCTATCTCGGCGAGAAGAGCGTCAGCCCGCGCAAGATGGAGATGGCGGCACCGGCGCCGCCATCCTGAAGAGCAGCGACGGCGCCGGGCCCGGGTCTCAGGCGGCGTTGACGCGGGTGAGGAAGCCTTCGATCTCGCGCTTGAGCTGATCGGCGTTGCGCGCCAGCTCCTTCGCTGCCTCGAACACCTGATCGCCCGCCGTGCCCGCCTGGGCCGCCGACTGGCTGACCTCGCGAATGCCTTCATTGAGCGAGTCGGTGGCCGCGGCCGCCTGCTGCACATTGCGGGCGATCTCGGTGGTGGTCGCGTTCTGCTCCTCGACCGCGGCGGCGATCGCCGTCGTGATCTCGTTGATGCGCTGGATCGTGCCGCCGATCGCCTTGATGGCATCGACCGCGGCGCTGGTCTGCGACTGCCAATCGTCGCGCGCGATGGGCGAGGGCTGGCCCGCCGCCAGCGCCTTGTCGATCTCGGCGCGGCGCGGCAGGATCCCGTCGAAATAGATTTCCTTGGCGGCGGCGACCGCCTTGACCACGGCCTCTGGCGCGCCCGGACGGGCGGCCATGTCCTGGACCAACGGCCAGGCCCCATCGATCTGGCCGCGCTGGAGCAGCGCCTTGGCCAGGGAGTCCGGCGTATAGCCGCCGGCCTTGATCGCATCGACCACGATGTTGCGGTCGAGGCCCGCCGCGGCGCGGATCACATAGCCCAGATCCTTGAGCGCCACCTGCTCGCCGATGAAGGGATCGACCAGACGGATGCGCGCGCCGAGCTTGGCGGAGATCGTCTCAAGCGTTTCGATGACGCCGGTGACCGAGCTCTGCCAGTCGTCGCCGAGGCCGGCAGGGCGCTGATCGAGCGCCGCCTTGATCGCGGTGTCACTCTCGGTACGCACCGCCTCGGTCTTGCGATTTCCATCCTCGAGCTTCTGCAGCACGTCATCGCCGCAATCGATCTGGGCGCAGGCCGCGAGAATCGCTTCGATGGCGGGCCGCGATTTGGCGCGCTGGTCCGCGATCTCGCCCAGGCGCTTGTCGCTGGCGGCAGCCTCGTCCGTCAGCGCCAGGCGCAGGGTCGAGCGCTCGACGCGCGAGGCCTGCAACGCGTTGAACACATGGCGCAGGGTGGTCGCGGTCTCGACGACCACGGCGGCTTCGCGCTGCTTGGCGAAGGCGGCGAACAGGTTCTGGGCGAGCAACGCCAGCACGATCAGGAGAAGAATCGCGAACAGGCCGTTCAACAGCGGGGCGATACGAAGATGCGAAAGAGAGCGCATGGTGTCCTCTGTCCAGTCATGGGAGTCGCGGTCAGACGCGATCCCAGTGCCGTCAGGTCGCCGCCACGTCGATTGTGATAGGACAAGAATTCGCATGGAGGTGCTTGCGGCCCGGTTAATTCCGGTGTGTGCCTGCATGCCCCGTTATGCGGCATCAATGACTTGAGTTGCGGCGGTTTGGCGCAGCCGCGCTCGGACACTCGTTCCGTTCTGGAACAATCACGAGGAGGCGAGCAAGGCCTTGAGGCGATAGAGCGCTTCGAGCGCTTCCTTGGGGCTGAGCTCGTCAGGATGAAGTTCCGCCAGCGCCGTTTCGATCGAGCTTGGACCGGTATCGTCGGTCGCGGGGCCGCGCGCGACAGCTGCCGAAAAAAGCGGCAGATCGTCGGCGAGCTTCGCCAGGGCCCCGGCCTGCTCGCCCTGCTCGAGGATCGTCAAGACCGATTCCGCGCGCGCCAATGCCGCCGCCGGCATGCCAGCCAGCTTGGCGACATGGATGCCGTAGGAGCGGTCGGCGGCACCGGGCGCCACCTCATGCAGGAACACCACCTCGCCCTGCCATTCCTTGACGCGCATGGTGTAGGGCGCCAGGCTTGCGAGCTTGGCCGCGAGCGAGGTCAGCTCGTGATAATGCGTCGCGAACAGAGCGCGGCAGCGATTGACCTCATGCAGATGCTCGACCGTGGCCCAGGCGATCGAGAGCCCGTCGAAGGTCGCGGTGCCGCGCCCGATCTCGTCGAGGATGACGAGCGCCTTCGGGCCGGCCTGGTTGAGGATGGCCGCGGTCTCAACCATCTCGACCATGAAGGTGGAGCGGCCGCGGGCGAGATCGTCGGCGGCGCCCACGCGGCTGAAGAGCCGGTCGACCACGCCGATTCGGGCCTGCGTCGCCGGCACGAAGCTTCCCATCTGCGCCAGGATGGCGATCAGCGCGTTCTGGCGCAGGAAGGTCGATTTGCCGGCCATGTTGGGTCCGGTCAGGAGCCAGAGCCGGCGGTCGGGTCCGAGATCGCAATCGTTGGGGACGAAACGCGTATCGCCCTTGGCTTCGAGCGCCGCCTCGACCACCGGATGGCGCCCGCCCTCGATGGCGAAGCTCTGATCCTCCAGCACAACGGGCCGGCAATAGCCGCGCTCGGACGCCAGGGCGGCGAGGCCTCCCGTGAGATCGGTCAGGGCCAGGGCTCGCGCCGCGTCCGCGATCGCATCGCCATGGCCGCGTACCGTTTCCACCAGCGCCTCGAACAGTTGCAGCTCGATCGCCAGCGACCTGTCGGCGGCCGACGCGATCTTGCGCTCGAGCTCGCCCAGCTCGACCGTGGTGAAGCGCATGGCCGAGGCCATCGACTGGCGATGGATGAAGAGGCTGTTGTCCTTGATCTTGTCGGCGTGGGTCGCCGTCGTCTCGACGAAATAGCCCAGCACATTGTTATGCCGGATCTTGAGCGAGGGCGTCGCGGTTTCGTTGCGATAGCGGGTCTCGAGGTCGAGGATCAGGCGCCGGCTGTGGTCGCGCAAGGTCCGCAGCTCGTCGAGCTCGGCATGGTAGCCGGCCGCGATGAAGCCGCCATCGCGCGTGAGGATCGGTAGCTCGGGCGCCAACGCCTGCGTGAGCTGCTGCACCAGGCCGTCATGATCGCCCAGATGGCGCGCCGCGGCGGCCAGCCCCGCCGGCAGATCGGTTGCGCGGTTCAGCAGCGCGCGGATCTCGCCGGCGACAGCGAGGCCGGCTTTCAGCGCCGCCAGATCGCGCGGGCCGCCGCGGCCGAGGATGAGCCGCGACAGCGCGCGCTCGATGTCGGGCGCGCGGCGCAGGAGCGCGCGCAGATCGTCGCGCAGATGGCCGTCGGCGACGAGCCGCTCCACCATGTCGAGCCGCGCCGCGATGATCGCAGGATCCGTCGAGGGTGCCGCCAGCGCGGCGGCCAGCGCCCGCGCACCCGCCCCCGTCACGCTGCGGTCGATCGCGGCAATGAGCGAGCCCTCGCGCTGGCCCGACAGGGTTTCCGTCAATTCCAGATTGCGCCGGGTCGCGGCGTCGATCTCCATGACCGAGCCGCGCGCGAGACGCCGCGGCGTCGAGAGCCGCGGCAGCTTCCCGCGCTGGGTCAGCTGGACATAATCGATGAGCGTGCCGGCGGCCGCGATCTCGGCGCGCTCGAAACTGCCGAAGGCATCGAGCGCCTTGACGCCATAGAGCGCTTCGAGGCGCCGGCGCGCGGCTTCGCTGTCGAAGCGGCTCGACGGGAGCGGCGAGAGGATCGAGGTCCAGTCGCCGAGCTGGTCGCGACCCGGCCCTTGCGCCAGCAACCGCTCGGGCAGCAGCAGCTCGCCGGGCGAGAGGCGCGCCAGCACCGCCGCCAGATCGCGCGGCTCGACCGGCTGGAGCTGGAAATCGCCGGTCGAGATGTCGAGCCAGGCCAAGCCCAGCCCGCCGGCGGCATCGGCCAGTGCTGCCAGGTAATTATGCCGGCGGGCATCGAGCAGCGTGTCCTCGGTCAGGGTGCCGGGCGTCACCACGCGGACCACGTCGCGCTTCACCACGGCCTTGGTGCCGCGCTTCTTGGCTTCGGCCGGATCCTCGATCTGCTCGCAGACCGCGACCTTGAAGCCCTGGCGGATCAGCCGGGCGAGATAGGCGTCGGCGGCATGGACCGGCACGCCGCACATGGCGATGTCCTGGCCGTCATGCTTGCCGCGCTTGGTGAGCGCGATGTCGAGCGCGGCCGAGGCCTTGACCGCGTCCTCGAAGAACAGCTCGTAGAAATCGCCCATCCGGTAGAACAGCAGGCAGTCCCGGTTCTGGGCCTTGATGGCGAGATACTGGGCCATCAGCGGCGTGGCGCCGCCCTCGGCTGCGATCAGCGCAGCCGGATCCTCGGGCGCGTCGGGCGCGCCGCCGGCAGGCTCTCGGTGATCGCGGGGCAGGCGGGTCAGGGGCATCGGTTCGGAGTCGCGGGATTCCCGAAGAAAAGGGCGGTTCCCCTCATGACAGGGGGCGGGCGGCGCGTGTAGGTTGCCGCGCAACTTGCACAACATTGTGCAACATCGGCAACTCGACCGCAGCCAGGGTTGTGGCGCGGTTTTTCCGGAGGATCAACCCCCATGGCGCTCGCCCGCCGCCGCCCCGAGACAAAGGCCCAGTTCGACAAGCTCAAGGCCATCATCCGCCGCGAATCGCTCCTCACCGGTGGCGACTTCAAGCTCGCCTCCGGCGCCCAGAGCAGCGTCTTCTTCGACATGAAGAAAACCCTGTTCGATCCCGAGGGCGTCTCCCTGGTGGGCGAGCTCATCCTCGATGTCATCGCCGGCGACAGCGTCGAGTATGTCGGCGGGCTCGAGCTGGGCGCCGTGCCGATCGCGACCGCGGTCTGCGTGAAGAGCGTGGGCAAGCGTCCGCTCAAGGGCTTCTTCGTGCGCAAGGAGCCCAAGGGCCATGGCACCAACAAGCTGGTGGACGGCCAGTTCAAGGACGGCGCCGATGTGATCGTGCTGGAAGACGTCACCACCACCGGCGGCTCCTCGCTCAAGGCGGTGAACGCGGTGCGCGAGCGCGGCGCCAAGGTGCGCAAGGTCGTCACCATCGTCGACCGCCTCGAAGGTGCCGAGGCCACCTTCGCCAAGGAAGGCATCGAGCTGGTCGCGCTGTTCGATCGCAACGACTTCCTGGATCGCTGAACGGAATCGATCTGCGCACGGCATCGGCCGTTCGCGAATCCTGTGCGCTGTTCAGCCGGCTGTACGGTGTTTGACCCGCTAGTCAAGCGCCGGCCAAACATGCAAGCCTTGGCGTTCGGGTGGACCGTGAGCGCGGGAGGCGCAGCCACACCTTGGACGACCGATTGAGTATCACCGAGCAGGAAGCCCTCCTTCTGCACTCCAGCGGCAGACCGGGCAAGATTGCGATCCAGCCCACCAAACCCTTGACAACCCAGCGGGATTTGTCGCTCGCCTACTCGCCCGGCGTGGCCTTCCCCTGCCTCAAGATCCACCAGGATCCCTCCACCGCCTATGACTACACGGCCAAGGGCAACCTGGTCGCGGTGATCTCCAACGGCACCGCCGTGCTGGGGCTGGGCGATCTGGGGGCGCTCGCCTCCAAGCCGGTGATGGAGGGCAAGGCCGTGCTCTTCAAGCGCTTTGCCGATATCGACGGCATCGATCTCGAGGTCGACACCCGCGACGTCGACGAGTTCATCAATTGCGTGCGCTATCTCGGGCCCTCTTTCGGCGGCATCAATCTCGAGGACATCAAGGCGCCGGAATGTTTCATCATCGAGCAGCGCCTGCGCGAGCTCATGGACATCCCGGTCTTCCATGACGACCAGCATGGCACGGCGATCATCGCGACAGCGGGCCTGATCAACGCGCTCGACCTCACCGGGCGCGATTTCAAGAACATGCGGATGGTGGTGAACGGTGCCGGCGCTGCCGCCATCGCCTGCGTCGAGCTGATCAAGTCGATGGGCGTGCCCCACGACAACATCATCCTCTGCGACACGGCCGGCGTGATCTATCAGGGTCGCGAGAAGGGCATGAACCAGTGGAAATCGGCCCATGCCGCCAACACCAAGCTGCGGACGCTCGAGGAGGCGGTGAAGGGGGCCGATGTCCTGTTCGGGCTCTCGGCCAAGGGCGCCGTCACCGGTGCCATGGTCGCGAGCATGGCCAAGAAGCCGATCATCTTCGCGATGGCCAATCCGGATCCCGAGGTAACGCCCGAGGAAGTGAAATCGGTGCGCAACGACGCGATCGTGGCCACCGGCCGCTCGGACTATCCCAATCAGGTCAACAACGTCCTGGGCTTCCCCTATATCTTCCGCGGCGCGCTCGATGTGCGGGCCTCGACCATCAACGAGCCGATGAAGATCGCGGCCGCCCATGCGCTGGCCGAGCTCGCGCGCGAGGATGTGCCCGACGAGGTGGACGCCGCCTATGCCGGCCGCCGGCTGCGCTACGGGCCGGAATATATCATTCCGGTGCCGTTCGATCCGCGGCTGGTCTCGCGCATTCCGGCCGCCGTGGCGCGGGCCGCGATGGACAGCGGCGTCGCGCGCCGGCCGATCATCGACATGCGGCATTACGAGTCCGAGCTGTCCGCGCGGCTCGATCCGACCGCAGCCGGTTTGCATCTCATCTTCGAGAAGCTCCATGCCAACCCGCGCCGCGTCGTCTTCGCCGAAGGCGAGGAGGAGCGCGTGATCCGCGCGGCCCTGGCCTTCCGCAATGCGGGCTATGGCACGCCGGTCCTGATCGGGCGCGAGGAGCGCATCCTGGAGACGATGAAATCCGGCGGGCTGGGCGATATCGACGGGCTCGAGATCCACAATGCCCGGCTCTCCAAGCGCAACGCGCAATATGCCGAGTTCCTCTATCAGCGCATGCAGCGTTCGGGCCTGTTGTTCCGCGACTGCCAACGGCTGGTCAACCAGGACCGCAACATCTTCGCGGCCTGCATGGTGGTGCAGGGCGACGCCGACGCGATGGTGACCGGCATCACGCGCAGCTTCTATGACGCGCTGGGCGACGTGACCCGGGTCATCGACCCGCGGCCGAACGAGCAGCTCTTCGGCCTCTCGATGGTGTTCGCCAAGGGCCGCACCGTCTTCATCGCCGACACTTCGGTCAACGAGCTGCCGACGCCCGACCAGCTCGCCGACATCGCCATCCAGAGTGCGGCGGCGGCACGGCGCATCGGCCATGAGCCGCGCGTGGCGCTGCTCTCCTTCTCGAACTTCGGCAACCCCTTGCGCGAGAAGGCCGAGCGCATCCGCGAGGCGGTCGCGGTGCTCGATCAGCGTAAGCCCGATTTCGAGTATGAGGGCGAGATGCAGGCCGACGTGGCGCTCGATTTCGAGCTGATGCGGAGGCTCTATCCGTTCTCGCGCCTCAAGGGCCCGGCCAACATCCTGGTCATGCCGGCGCTGCATTCGGCCAACATCTCGGCCAAGCTGATGCAGCAGCTGGGCGGCACGGTGATCGGCCCGGTGCTGATGGGTCTCTCCAAGCCGGCCCAGATCGTCCAGGCGGGCGCCACGGTCTCGGATCTGCTGACGGCGGCGGCGCTCGCCGGTCTCGCGGCAGTCCGCTAGATCCCCAAGACGTCAGGCGTGCGACGGCCTAGGGCAAGATCGGACCGGCTTGCTTCAAGCTGGTCCGATCTTGCCCTACTTCAATAAAATGGGAGGCTGATTCACGTCTCAAGTCGATTCGACTTGAGACGATCAGGCTCCATCTCGACCGGGCCGCCCGCCTTGCGCCAGGCGCCGAAGCCGCCGTCGATATGGGCGACCTGCTCCAGCCCCATATCCTGCGCGGTCTTGGCCGCGAGCGCCGAGCGCCAGCCGCCGGCGCAGAAGAAGACGAACCGCTTGGGCTCGGCGAAGGCTTTGCGGTGGTAGGGGCTCTCGGGGTCGATCCAGAATTCCAGCATGCCGCGCGGACAGTGGAACGCGCCCGGAATGCGTCCGTCCTTTTCGAGCTCGCGCGGATCGCGCAGATCGACGAACAGCACATCCTCGTCGCCGTGAAGCGCCAGCGCCTCGCTCATGCCGAGCGTCTGGATCTCGGCATTGGCTTCCTCCAGGAGCTGGCGAAATCCCTTCTTCAAGGCCTTCGCCTCAGCCGGTGCCGTCGATCGTCACGGCGCGGATCGCATAGCGCCCGCCGCTGTTGATGATCAGGAAGCCGTCGAAGGGCTTGGTGATCGTCGTGTCCGTGACCGTGATCAAGGCCTTGCCGTCGACCGACACGGTCATGACGCCGGCGCCGTCCCGCAGGAACTCGACGGCATGCACCTTGTCGCCTTCGAGCACCAGCGGCTGGGCATAGCTGCCGATGGCCGAGGTGCCTTGCGGCGTGACGCGCTGCAGCGCCAGGCTCGGATTGCCACCCGGGAAATAGGTGACGCGATAGGCGGTGCCGCCACCAGCGCCCTGATAGGGACCGAAATCGAGGCGCCCGAACTTCTCCTTCGAGACCACATCGAGACGGATCTTGAAGACGTTGGAGATCTTGGCCCCGGTATAGATCGAGGCGTAGGTCGCGTTGGTGCTGGTCTGGCTGCTCTGCGGCTGCAGGAGCGCGCCCAGCACGTCGTTCAGCTTGATGTTCTGGTTGGAGGTCTGGCCGGGCGGGATGATCGTGCTCTTGAGGCCGGTATTGTTGCCAAGCACATCCACGGTCCAGACGCCGGCCGTCACCTTCCAGGTCGGGTTGGAGGTGTAGTTGCCGTCCTGGAAGCTGTCATAAAAGAGACGCACGGTCGGCTGCGCCGCGGGGGCGGCCGGCGCCGCCGGCGCGGAGGCCGAGGCGATCAGGTCGCGCAGATCCTGGATGAAGAGCGGATCGGCGGCCTTGGCCTTGTCGGCCTCGTCCACCATCGACTTCAGTTTCGCCGCGAAGGCCTGCAACTGTGGATTGGAGGCCCCACCCTGCCAGGCGGAATAGCGGGTGGAGGAGGTGTCGTCGGCCCGGGCGCCGCTGATCGCCAGCGCCGTGAGGCCAAGCAGGAAGCTGGCGAGCGCCAGCATCGGTGCGCGCATCAATCGCATAAATGTTTTATACAAGCGACGCGCCGGCCGGCAAAGAGCCGATCGGCGGCCCGGCTTCAGCCGGAAGAATGAACGGGACGAAGCCGCTCGCGACGGAGACGATGCAACCCGGGCTTGGCGATATCTGGCGTCTGACGGGGACTGCGATCCTGCCGCCCCTCCTGGTGCTGCTGCTGCTGGCCGGAGGCGGCTGGCTGGCGATTGCGCCTGCCCTGATCGGCGCCGGACTCGTGATCCTTTTGGCGGGGCTGGGGATTTATGCCTGGCGGCGGCTGGAACCGAGCGGGACGCCGGTCGAAGAGGCACCCGCCGCCGAGCCCACACCCGAGCCGGAGCCCGCCGAACCGCCGGCGCCGGCCGTGGCCGACCGGGTGTTGCAGGCCCTGCCCGATCCGGTGCTGCTGGTCGATGGCGAGCGCCATGTGATCCAGGCCAATGCCGCCGCGGAAAGTCAGTTCGGCCGCAACGCGGTCGGCCGCGACCTCTCTGCTATGGTCCGCCATCCGGCCCTGATCGATGCGGTCGAGGCGGTGCTGGAGGGCGGCCCTGGCCGCGAGGTCGAACTGGTGTTTCCGGTGCCGGTGGAGCGCGTGCTGCGCGCGCGCGTCGAACCTCTGGTGGGCGAGGCCGACCAGCTGCTGGCACTCATCGCCATCCAGGACATGACCGCGGCGCGGCGCACCGATCAGATGCGCGCGGATTTCGTCGCCAATGTCAGCCATGAGCTGCGCACGCCGCTGGCGAGCCTGATCGGCTTCATCGAGACGCTGCAGGGGCCGGCGCGCGACGACCCGGAAGCGCATGAGCGCTTCCTCGCCATCATGCAGCAGCAATCCCAGCGCATGGCGCGGCTGATCGCCGATCTGCTGTCGCTCTCGCGCATCGAGCTCAACGAGCATAAGCCGCCGACCGGCGAAACCGAGCTGGGGCCGATCCTGGGCGGGCTGGCCGACGCGCTGGGGCTCAAGGCGGCCGAGCGCGGCATGACCATCCGGCTGGGCGCCGCGGCACCCATCGCCGGTGTCGACGCCTTCGCCGATCTGACCCGCATGCCGGCGGTCCAGGGCGATCGCGACGAGCTGACCCAGCTGTTCCAGAACCTGATCGACAATGCGATCAAATATGGCCGGACCGGCACGGCGGTGCGGGTCGCCTGCTGGCGCGAGCCGGTCGAGCTGCCGGGCCGCCGGTCGGGCGGAAGGCCGTCGCTGGCGATCGCCGTGATCGACGAGGGCGAGGGCATCGCGCGCGAGCATCTGCCGCGGCTGACCGAACGCTTCTATCGGGTCGACAAGGCCCGCTCCCGCGACATCGGCGGGACCGGGCTCGGGCTCGCCATCGTGAAGCATATCGTCAGCCGTCATCGCGGCCGGCTTTCGGTCGACAGCACGCCCGGAGTCGGATCGATCTTCACGGTCCATCTGCCCCTGGCGGAGGCCCGTAAGCCCGCCCGGGCACTGGCCTAAAACATAATATTCACAGGACGTTAAATAATGACCCGCAGAAATCCTGGCGGTGTCATCTGATTGTCATAAATCTGTATTATTTCTGTTGGCGGTGGCGAATAGGTTCGGCCGCGTGACGTCGGGGAAAGAGGCCCCGGGCCGGCTCGTCGGTGGGACGACCGGGCATGACCCGGAGCCCTCGAAGCCCTGAGGACCGTCATCGTGACTCGCAAGGTCATCACCCTGCCAACGGAGCCCTTCCTCATGAAACATTCCCGCATCCTCGCCGCGACCGCAGCCCTGGCGGTCTTTGCGCTGGCCGGTACGGCCCAAGCGCGCGACCAGATCCGCATCGTCGGATCGAGCACCGTGTTCCCCTTTTCCACCGCCGTCGCCGAGCAGTTCGGCAAAACCGGCAAGTTCAAGACCCCGGTCGTCGAATCGACCGGGACGGGCGGCGGCTTCAAGCTGTTCTGCGCCGGCGCGGGCGAGGATTCGCCCGACATCTCCAACGCCTCGCGCGCGATCAAGGCGAGCGAGATCGAGACCTGCAAGCAAAACGGCGTGACCGAGATCACCGAGATCAAGATCGGCTATGACGGCATCGTCATCGCCAACTCGAAGTCCGGCCCGCAGTTCAACTTCACGGTCGAGCAGGTCTGGAAGGCGCTCGCCAAGCAGGTGCCGGTCGACGGCAAGCTGGTGGACAATCCCTACAAGACCTGGTCCGACATCGACCCCTCCTTCCCCAACGAGAAGATCGAGGTCTATGGCCCGCCGCCGACCTCCGGCACGCGCGACGCCTTCGTCGAGCTGGTCATGGACAAGGGCTGCGAGGCCTCGGTGAAGCCGCTCGGCCTCGATGCCGACGCGACCAAGAAGGCCTGCCAGGCGGTCCGCGAGGACGGCGCCTATGTCGAGGCCGGCGAGAACGACAATCTCATCGTGCAGAAGCTCGAAGCCAACCCGCATTCGCTGGGCATCTTCGGCTTCAGCTTCCTCGATCAGAACGCCGACAAGATCCAGGGCAGCAAGATGGACGGCATCGTCCCGACCTTCGAGACCATCGCCGACCATTCCTACGAAGTGTCGCGGCCGCTCTTCATCTATGTGAAGAACGCCCATGTCGGCGTGATCCCGGGCATCAAGGAGTATGTGGCCGAGTTCATGAGCGACAAGGCGTCGGGCGATGAAGGCTATCTGGCCGACAAGGGCCTGATCCCGCTGCCGACCAGCGAGCGTCCGGGCGTGGTGGCGAAGGCCGTCGCTCTGACGCCGATGGGCAGCTAACCCCGCCCAGGCGGGACCGAGACCGCTTCAGGGAGGGCGGCCGGCTTCGATCCGATCGAAAC